>JBEQBN010000053.1:0-6994 GCA_041639775.1 Halapricum sp. | reverse complement strand
CTGAGGACAGTCCAACGGCCTCGAAGATCTGGGCCCCCTGGTAGCTCTCGAGTGTCGAAATGCCCATCTTGGCCATCGTCTTCAACAGGCCGTCCTCCAGGGCCGTGACGTACGCCTCGATCGCATCCCGCCGGTCGGCGCCCTCGGGCCCCGCGACCAGGTCCTCGATCGTCCGGTAGGCCAGATAGGGGTTAATCGCGTCCGCACCGTAGCCGACCAGCGCCGCGTGGTGATGGACTGTCCGGGGGGCCGCAGACTCGACGACCAGTCCAACCCGGTTGCGAAGCCCGTTACGCACGAGGTGATGGTGGACGCCGCCGACCGCAAGCAGACCCGGAATCGGGAGTCGGTCGGCTCCGGCGGCCGTATCCGAGAGTACGAGCACGTCCGTCCCGGCCCGGGCCGCCTCAGTCGCGGCGTCCCGGAGGTCTTCGACTGCAGTCTCCAGATCCCTATCGGGATCGAACGTGGCGTCGAGTACCCGCGATGACAGGCCATTCGCGTCGAGCGATTTGATCGCGGCCGTCTCGGTGTCGGTCAGGATCGGCGAGTCGGCGACCAGTTGGCGGGCGTGGGCGGGCGTCTCCGCGAGCAGGTTGCGCTGGTTGCCGAGACGGGTCTCCAGGGACGTGACGAGCTCCTCGCGGATGTTGTCAAGCGGCGGGTTGGTCACCTGTGCAAACAGTTGTTTGAAGTAGCTACTGAGCGGTCGGTTGTGCTGGGCGAGCACCGACAGCGGCGTGTCGTCGCCCATCGAACCGACGGGGTCCTTGCCGGTCTCGGCCATCGGCTCGATTAGGTGGTCGACCTCGTCGTAGGTGTAGCCGAACAGCGCCTGCTGGTTGCGAAGTTCGTCGACCCTGTGGCGGGTGTTGTATTCCTCGCCCGTGAGATCGGACAGTCGCACCTGCTCGTTTTCGATCCACTCGCCGTATCTGTCCTCGACCAATCCCTCAAAGACCTCCTCGTCGGGAATGACCCGCCCCTCCTCCGGATCGGCCAGGAAGCACTGTCCAGGCTGGAGTCGGCCACGCTCGCGGATCGACTCCGGTTCGTAGTTGAGCGCGCCGGCTTCGCTGGCCATCACCAGCGTGTCGTCCTCGAGGATGTCGTATCGGGCGGGTCGAAGCCCGTTGCGGTCCAGCACGGCACCGACGCGCTTGCCGTCGGTCGCGGCCACGAGCGCCGGGCCGTCCCAGGGCTCGACCAACGAGGCGTGGTAATCGTAAAACTCCCGGCGTTGCCCAGTGAGATCGTTGTCCTCGTGACGCCAGGCCTCGGGGATCAACATTCGGAGGGCGTGAGGCAGGTCTCGCCCCGCCTGAAGCAGCAACTCCAGGGCGTTGTCGACGCTCGCCGTGTCGGACTGTTCGGGGTCGTCGATGATCGGCGTGATCTTCTCGATGGCCGACCCTTCTCCGGGCGTCACGTCCTCAAACGCGTCGGTCGCGAGATCGGTTTCGCGGGCCCGCATCCAGTTGATGTTGCCCTGAATGGTGTTGAACTCGCCGTTGTGGACGATCCGCCGGTAGGGGTGTGCGAGATGCCAGGCCCCGAGCGTGTTCGTCGAGAAGCGGGCGTGAACCATCGCGAACGTCGACCCGACGCGTTCGTCGGTGAGATCCGGGTAGTACTCGGGCAACTGCTCGGCTTTCAGCAGCCCCTTGTAGTCGACGGTCTCGTGATCGAGCGAGACGACGTAGAAGCGATCGCTCCCCGGGAGAGCAGCTTGCCCGACGTGACTTTCCAGCACGCGACGGGCGACGTACAGCTGTCGGCCGAACGCGTCGCCGGTGTGACCGCTCGCGGATTCGACGAAGACCTGCCAGACGTCCGGCTCGCTGTCCAGCGCCGTCGCGCCGAGCCCGTCGTTGTTCGTCGGGACCGACCGCCAGGCGAGCACGTCGAGTCCCTCGCCGGCGAGTCGCTCCTCGACGACAGCCTTGAGTCGCTCTCGTTGTTCGTCGGCCTCGGGAAAGAAGACCGTCCCGACGGCGTAGGCCCCCGGATCCGGCAGGTCCGCGTCCACTTCCTCGCTGAAGAACGCGTGTGGAATCTGTATCTTGATTCCGGCTCCGTCGCCGGTGTTTTCCTCCGCGCCGGTCGTCCCTCGGTGCTCGAGGTTCGCGAGCAACTCCAGTGCGTCTTTTAGGACCCACGAACCGCCACCGTCGTCGAGGTCCATCACAACCCCGACACCGCAGTTCGAGCGTGCATCCGCGACCGACGCAGGGCAGTGATCCCTGCCTGCGCCGGGTGTGCTATGTGGGCTCATATGCTACGAAGTGTCGACTGCACGAATAAGAGGTTGACCTACAAGGAGGAAGGGACTATTAAATCCAAATAAGGGTCATAATATCTGCTCGACAGCCGACACTGCTCCGGTTTTCAATTATTGAAAACGGAACGCTACACCTATTGAAGTGGCTCAAGAGGTTCACGTATGAAATCGACCTTCGTCGACCTGTATACGGACGTCCTCTGGTGGATGATGGACCAGATCGGCGTCACACAGTCGGTCGAGCGGAAGGTGCTAGCCGCTGTTATCATCCAGTTTTCTATTTCGGTACTGCTGGTTTTCGTAACGCTGTTTTTCAGCGGCCTGATCCGGATCGGGCTTGCAATCGGCCTGTTGGGTGTCGCCATCGTGGCGTTCATCAACACGATCATCATCACGCGCTGGGATATGATCGAGCCGATCGAACGCCTCGAAACGTATGCGAGTGCGATCGCTGGAGGTGACTTCTCGATGGACGTCGAGCAGATCGACCAAGACGACGAACTCGGCGATCTCACCGACGAGTTCGCCGAAATGCAGGCGTACCTGGACGTCGTTGCCAGACAGGCCGATGCGCTCGCACGCCAGGAGTTCGACGCGGAGGTACTTGATCGGGACGTACCCGGTGACTTCGGCGTGTCGCTCCGGGAGATGAACGACAGTCTCAGCGAGTACACGACGGAGCTCCAGGAGATGACCGAGCGACTAGAGCGTCGCTCTGATCGCCTCGACGAACTCGTTTCGGCGTTCGGCGACGCCGCCGAACGTGCCCGTGACGGCGATCTGACCGCGACGATCGACGAAGCCGGCCTCCAGCTCGGAGACGACACCTATCGAGACGTCATCGACAACTACAACGCGCTGGTCACGACGCTCGCCGAGACGCTCGGTGACGTCGTCGCGTTCGCCGAGCGCGTCGATACCGCCAGCGACGAGGTCGACGAAAGCGTCGCGGAGATCAGCGACGCCAGCGACGAGGTGGCCCGCTCCGTCCAGGAGATCAGCGATGGAGCCGCTGATCAAACTGACCAGCTACGTACCGTCTCGGAGGCGATGAACGATCTCTCGGCGACTGTCGAGGAGATCGCAGCCGCCGCTGATGAGGTTGCCGGCACCGCGAGTACGGCCGCCGAGCGCGGTCAGTCCGGTCAGGACGCCGCCAGCGAGGCCATCGAGGAGTTGCGCGTCCTCGAAACGCGGATCGACGAAACGACCACGGCCGTCGAGCAGTTGGCCGAGGAAATCCGCGAAATCGACGAGATCGTCTCCTTTATCGACGAAATCGCCGCCGAGACAAATATGCTCGCACTCAACGCCTCGATCGAGGCTGCACGCGCGGGCGAGGCCGGAGAGGGATTCGGCGTCGTCGCCGAGGAAATCAAGGGCCTCGCCGAGGAGACGGCCGACGCGGCAGGTGATATCTCTGATCGGATCGAGACCGTGCAGGCGACCTCCGAATCGACGGTCGGCAACGTCGAGGACATAACCGAGCAGGTCGATACGACGGCCCGTTCTGTCGAGGACGCCGTCGGGGACTTCGAGGACATCGTCTCGCTCGTCGAGGAGATCGACGGCGGTCTCCAGGAGATCAGCGCGGCGACGGACGATCAGGCCGAGACGGCGACCGAGGTCGTCGATCTCGTCGACGAGGTCGCCTCGATCAGCGAGCAGACAGCCGCCGAGGCCGAGGACGGCGCGGCGGCGGCCCAACAGCAGACCGCGACCATCGAGACGGTTACCGGCGCTGTCGAGGACCTGTCGACCGACGCCGCGACGCTCGCCGAGCGCCTCGAATCGTTCACCGTCGATTCGGACCCCGGTCACCGCGGGGCACCGACGCGGTCTGTGGCGAGTACTGACGACTGAGTCGTTCGGCATAACGCTCCGGAGGTCAACTCACGGGGTCGACACGCTCGGAGGACTGATCAAACAGGAGTAGATCCGTCCTGTCGATAGTGCAGCGCGCCCGCTCACCGGGCTCCAGTTGCACTCGCTGGGTTTCGACCGTCAGCTCACCGCCGGCATCCAGCGTCAGGACGACCTCGTAACGCGTACCGAGGTCGGTGACGCGATCGACGACACCGGCCAGGGTGTATTCGCTTTCCGGCTGCTTGCTGTCGAGGAGCGTGAGATCGCTCGGACGGGCGAGACAGATGAGACCCGTGTCGGCTGGCGTGCCGCCGTCGCCGGCCAGCGCTCGGCTCCCGAGGGTGAGTCCCGGGTCGCCGGGCGGCGTGACCGGAAGCCGCGTCGACCGGCCGAGAAACGAGGCCACGAACGGCGTCGGCGGCGACTCGTACAGCTCCCGCGGTTCGCCGACGCCGTCGACCTGTCCGTCGCTCATCACGACGAGTCGGTCGGCAAGGGCCATCGCCGTTTCCTGATCGTGGGTGACGTACAGCGTCGTAACACCCGTTTCGCGCTGGATCCGTGCAATCTCCCCGCGCAACCGATCTCGAAGTCCGCGATCAAGCGCGGACAGTGGCTCGTCGAGCAAGAGGACGTCCGGCTGGGGGGCCAACGCCCGCGCGAGTTCGACACGGCGTTTCTGTCCACCGGACAGCGCCGCCGGCATCGCCTCGCGCTGTTCGGACAGCGAGACGAGTTCGAGATGGTGATCGACGATCGCCGCCCGCGCGTCGGGGTTGACCCCGGCTGGCCGAAGCCCGTAGGCGACGTTTTCGGCGACGGTCATATGGGGAAACAGCGTCGGTTCCTGGAAGACGACGCCGACGTCTCTTCGTTCGGGCGGGTTGGCCGTGATGTCCTCTCCCCGAAGGTGTATCTCCCCGGCAGTCGGGTTCACGTGGCCAGCAATAGCCTGGACGGTCGTCGTCTTGCCACAGCCGCTTGGGCCGAGCAGTCCGACAATCTCGCCGGCATCGACCTCGAAAGAGACGTCTTCGAGGGCGAGTTCGTCCCCGTATCGGTGTGTGAGACCGGTCACTTCGAGCGTCATCGATCGATCACCGTCGGAACCCGTCCGACTCGCTGCACGACGGCCAGAACCGCCAGCGTCACGGCCAGCAGCGCCAGCCCGACCGGGACGACGGCGTCGATCCCGCCGTTGATGAAGTCGACCCAGATGCGCGTCGGCATCGTCCGGGGGTTCGACGCGACCATATACGTCGCGCCGAACTCGCCCATCGCTCGGGCGAACGTGAGCGTGACACCCGCGAGGATCGCCCCGCGGGCCAGCGGGAGCGCGACGTGTCTGAACGTGCCAAGTGCCGTGTATCCCAGCGAGCGTGAGGCGCGTTCGAGCCGCTCGTCGATCGCGCCGAACCCGGCCCTGGCGGTGACGACGACGAAGGGGGCGGCGACGAACGTCTGTGCCAGGACGATACCGATGAAGCTGCCAGTCAGTTCGATCCCGACTGCGTAGGCTGTCGCGCCGATCGGCGTGAACCGGCCGAACGCCGTCAGGAGCATCGCGCCGGCGACCACCGGAGGTAACACCAGCGGCAGGATGATCAGCCCCTCAAGCAGTCGTTTCCCGGGGAACGATCGGCGGGCGAGGAGGTACGCCAGCGGGACGCCCAGCACCGTTGCCACTATCGTCGAGGTCGTCGCCGTCAGGAGTGAGTTTCGGACCGCCACTTGTGCCTGTGGCTCGGCCAGTCTGGCGAGGACGTCCGCCGTTCCGGTTCGAGCGAGAAACGTCACGAACGGCACAGCCACATAGACCAACAATAACCCGCCCAAAAGTGCCGGCACGAGTAGTGTCGAGCGCACTGTCCAAGTCGCTCGCGTGTGCGTGCTCATAGTTTTTGGCCGTCGGGTATTGTTGTCCGTCGGATCGGTCTCATATTGTCAGTCCATCCGGGAGGGTTCCGTGAGCACGGGGGAGGCTATCTGCCGTCGCGAGTCCCGCCTCCCCGAGCACGTCGTCGGGATTGTTTGCGAGAAATTCGACCAATCTGCGGCCGTTCTCGGGCGCGTCCGCCCGGTCGAGTACTGTCGCGTTGTACAGTATCGGTCGCCCTTCGACGGTGGTTCCGTCTTCGAACGTGTACTCGGCGGTCGCGTAGTGGTCCGCGAGCGACGGGTCGGCGAAGTTGTACGCCGCCGGGAACGGCTCGAAGGGAATGTCGTGATCGCGGGCCATATTCCCGTAGACGACTGCACCCGCTCTGGAGCCCCCCTCGACACCGCCGAGCACCTGTGGTTCTTCGGCGACCTGTTCGACGAGGTCCCACACCTCTTCTCGAAACCCCTCGATGCCGTGCTCGCGTTCGGCGAGACCGAACGCCTGCCAGGCGCGATATCCCAGCGGGTCCTGTTCGGGATTGCTGATGGCAATGTCTCCCTGTTCGGTTTCGCGAATGAGATTGTACCACTCGTCTTCGCCTGCATCCATTTGCGACCCGAACGCCGTGTCGGTGTTGTAGCCGATACCGAGGACGTTCGTCGCGAACTCGACATCCCAGTCGGTGTGTGTCCCGACGAGGCGGTCCCGAAGCAGCGTCGCGTCCGCACTGACGACCACGTCGGGGTGTTTCGTCCCGTCTTCGACCATCCGCATAACGGCGTTCGAGCCGAAATACTCGCCCTGAACGGTGATATCGGTCTCGGAATTGAAGGCCGGTCCCACGTGATCCTCGAACGTCGCCGCGAGACTGCCCGCAGAGAGAACACTGACCGACGACTCAGACCCGAGACAGCCCGCGAGGCCGACCGCTGCACCTCCTGTTATGGATTTGAGGAGAGCTCGAC
>JBEQBN010000052.1:0-7025 GCA_041639775.1 Halapricum sp. | reverse complement strand
GCACCGTGATACAACTCGTAGTAGCCGATGGTGGGGAGGACAAGGCTGTCATCTACGTGATCGAGACGATATGCTTTCGCGGATTCCCGTCCACGGAGAAAGTCAGCGCAGAAACTACTGTCAAGAACTTTCATAGATCCGCTTCGAAATCCTCGTCGATCTCCTCTTTGACCTGCTGTACTGACTCGTCGATGGTCGTATCACTCCAAGCGCCGAATCCAGCAAGCGGATCGTGATCTTCGAGTTCGCGCTGAATGACCGCGTCGAAGCTTTCTGACCCTTGCTTTCGGGCCTGGAGCTTCCGCCACGTCTCTTCAGAGACCCGGATGGTTTTGTCGGCCATTTACACATCAGTGTATACGCGCCGAATCCTTCTGCTTTTCGCCGCGCCTGTCTCGTTGTCACACAGTCTGTGTCATACCGTGGACATCCGCAGATTTCGCCCGTGAGACCGAACTCCGCTGCCCGATCGGCGGTGGATCGTCTTCCGACAGGTTACGATACTTTCTATCACTCGAACGTTCCTTTGGCCTCGTCTGCGAGCGAGTCAGCCAGTCGAGTCGGCTCCGGCAACTTGTAGCCACTGCGGGTCCGGGCGACGACGTCGACGGCCGTCTCGGCGCTGATCCGATGACCGGGACTGACGTACAGCGGGTTGATACTGGTCGAGCCGCTGTCGTACTGACGGCTCTGGTAGGCGTAGCCGATCACGGTGCCGTCCGGAGCGGTCACGCCCTTGTCAGCCTCGATCGGGATCCGTTCGCCCTCGGCCAACCGCTCGGGGATCGGCTCCCGTGGGGTGCCACAGAGGAGATTCTTCGCGACGCCGATTGTCGGGTGATCGAGCGTGACGCCGACGTGCGTCGCCAGTCCGGCCTGCCGGAAGTGGATCCGGCCGCTGCCGTCGACGACGGTCAGATCCGGGGTTACTGACAGCGCCTGCAGGGCCGCGAGAACGGCGTTGCCCTCACGGAAACTCAACAGTCCTGGGATGTAGGGAATCGCCGTCTCCGCGACAGCCGTAGCCGTTTCGATCACTTCGCCGGCGCGGAGCGCGACGGCAGCGCTGACAGCGCGGTCGTCTTCGAGAAACGCCTGGTCGACGCCGGCGACGACCGGCGGGTCGGCGTCGGTCAGCGGCCGCTGATCGCCGTCCCGATCGATCGTGACGCGGTCGGGATCGAAGTCGAGGTCGTCCTCGAAGACGGCCGCCTCGGCGATATCGTCTTGTAGGGCCTCCATTGCCTCACGCGTGAGGCTCCCGTCCGGAACGAACGCCGGGTAGACGGGCTCCATCGTCAGAACGGGCCGCGGCGCCGACCGGGACCGCCTGGACCGCCGGGCCCACCACCGCCAAAGCGGAGCTGGTTCGGCGTGCGTACTCGGTTTTTCACTCGCTGGCCGTAGACAACTCCGATCACCAGTCCAAGCAGATGTGCCAGGTTAGCGACGTTCCCGCCCGTGAGACTCGGACCGAAGATTCCGACCGCGCTCAGAAGCGCAAACCCCGCGGTGAGAATCCAGATCGGGACCGGGATCAGGAAGTAGAGATACACGCGCAGGTTGGGGTTGAGTACCGTCAGTACACCCATAATCGCGAGGCCGGCCCCGCTGGCCCCAACGACGCCGCCGAAACCCGCAGTAGCGCCGAGCCCCTCGTAGATCTGGAGGGCGACCTGCCCGAGTCCGGCTATCGCGCCGCTCGCGATGAACAGGGCACTGAAGTCACGGGACCCGATGTAGTCCTCGACGAGCCGGCCGAAGAAGAAAATCACGATGCTGTTGACCGCGATGTGGCCGAAGCTCCCGTGCGCGAAGATCGACGTTACCCACGTCCAGACGTACTCTGGGTGCTGTGGAGTCAATACGAATAGCGTGCGGAAGGCTTCCGAGCCCCACACTAGGAGGACGATATTTTGGAAAATGAACGTGAGCCACATCGCCCCGAGGAAGACGTAGGTCATATTCCCCCGGAAGTACCCGAGGAAACTACCTGGCCCGGCGTCGATTCCGAGCCGGTCGGCAAGCCCGCCGGAGCCGGTACTCGAGGTGTCGACGCTTGCATTGAAGCCGCTATCGAAGACGCCGTCGGGATCACCCCAGTCGTCGAGTCCCGGACAGTCGTGATTCTCCGGCAAGCGGTGATCCGCACAGAACGTCCCGCCGCAGTGGCGGCACTGATACGGCATATTCGTCTGCTTGCCACACACGTCGCAAGTCGCCATTACCGCTCTTTCGAACCGGTGGGGCAAATGGATTGTGCTCTGGTTCGCACGGACGCGTGGATTTTTCTCGATGGGGGTCTGACGGAGGAGTGTGCAAGAGTACCAGCGCAAGCAACTGCTCGAACGCGTCGAGCGCGAGGGGGCGACGGTCGGGACCCCCATCCCCGAGGAGATCGACGTCCAGGGAGAGACGATCGACCTCCGATCGTTCGTCTTCGAGATCAAGCGCCGGGAGACGGTCCCGCCCGGCGAGCGCGAGCGCGTCGAGCAGGCAAAGCGCAACCTCCGACGCGAACGCCGAAAGCGCCGTCGCCGTCTCGAATCCGGATCCATCTCCTATCAGGAGGGTGAGCGACTCGCGGAGGCGATCGTCGGGATCGACCGCGCGCTGGAAGGACTGGAGTCGCTGGGGCCGTCGGACATCGAAAGCGAAAAGCAGGCAAAGGAAGCGGCCGATCAGAAACGATGGATGACGTTTCTCAAGCAGGCGCTGGGCCACGATGAGACGGGCGGCGCTGGACCGCGCGGAGGGCCGGACGGCAGCCGCGATTCACACGGAGGGAGACGATGACCCGCAACGACGCGGTCGCGGACCTGCTGGCGGAGATGGCCGATCGGCTCGACGCGATGGACGTCGAGTACAAGCCCCGGGCCTACCGTCGGGCGGCCGAGAACGTCCGCGAACATCCCGAGCCGATCGAGCGCCTCGCGAGCGAGGGCGAAGACGTCGTCGGAGAGATCGACGGCGTGGGCGACGCCATCGCGTCGAAGATCGTCGAGTACGTCGAGACCGGGTCGATCGGCGAACTCGAAGACCTCCGCGAGGAGCTGCCCGTCGAGATCGACGCGCTGACCAGCGTCGAGGGGGTCGGTCCGAAGACCGTCGGCACGCTCTACGAGGCCCTGGAGATCCGGACGCTGGATGACCTCGAAGACGCCGCGGAGGCGGGCGAGATCCAGGCGGTCAAAGGCTTCGGTGCCAAGACCGAGCAGAACATCCTCGACGGCATCGAGTTCGCCAGAGAGGCCCACGAGCGACAGCTGCTAGGCGAGGCGGTCCCGCTCGGGGGGGCCGCGCGGTCGTATCTCGCCGACCAGCCAGCGGTCGAAGCCGTCGAGGTCGCGGGCTCGCTGCGGCGCTGGAAACCGACGATCGGCGACGTCGACGTGCTGGTCGGCAGCGACGACAGCGAGCGCGCCGTCGAGGCGTTTACCGACTGGAGCGAAGCCGAGACGGTGCTCGAAGCCGGCGAGACGAAAGCGAGCCTCCGTGTCGGATCGGTTCGGGTCGATCTCCGGGTCGTCGCTCCCGAGGAGTTCGGAGCTGCACTCCAGTATTTCACCGGGAGTCGCGACCACAACGTCGCGCTGCGCAACCGCGCGATCGAGCGCGAGCTGAAGATGAACGAGTACGGCGTCTTCGACGTGTCGGGCATCGAAGATCCCGACGCCGGCCAGCGCGTCGGCGAGCGGGTCGCCGGCGAGACCGAGGAGTCGATGTACGCGGCGCTTGATCTCCCGCTTGTCCCGCCGGAACTGCGGGAAGGACGTGGCGAGATTGCGGCCGCGGCGGCGGGCGAACTGCCGGATCTACTTGCGAAGGGAGACGTCCGCGGCGACCTGCACACGCATACCGACTGGTCGGACGGCGAGAACACGATCGCGGAGATGATCGAGGCCGCGGCGGCGTTCGGTCACGACTACGTCGCGATCACCGACCACGCCACCGGTCCGGGGATGGTCGGCGGCGTCGGGGTCAACGACGAGACGCTACGCGACCAGATCAGGGAGATCCGGGCCGCTGCCGACGATGTCGACATCGAGGTCTTCGCGGGCGTAGAGGCAAACATCAGCGAGGACGGCTCGATTTCGGTTGCCGAGGACGTGCTCGCCGAACTGGATCTGGTCGTCGCGTCGCCCCACGCGGCCCTGTCCGGCGACGGGACGGACCGGTTGATCACCGCAGCCGAACACCCCCAGGTCGACATCATCGGGCACCCGACGGGGCGGTATCTCAACCGCCGCCCGGGGCTGACTATCGAATACGAACGGCTGGCCGAAGCCGCCGCGGATGCGGGGACAGCACTGGAAGTCAACGCCAACCCGCGTCGGCTCGACCTCGGCGGACAGGCCGTTCGCGCAGCGGTCGAGGCCGGCGCGACGATCGTGATCGATACGGACGCCCACCGGCCTGACAGCTACGAGTACATTCGCTACGGGGTCCACACCGCACGTCGCGGCTGGGCCGAGGCAGACGACGTACTCAATACGCGCGACGCCGACGGGATCAGGGGGTTCCTAGACTGATGTCGGGGGACGAACGCCAGCCGGCACTGTTGCTGGACACGATGCTCGGCAAGCTCGGGACGTACCTGCGGATGTGTGGGTACGACGCCGCCTATGCACCGAGTCGCGGCGTCGAGGACGACGACGAGATACTCGCGCTCGCCGAGACGGAGGGTCGAACGGTCGTCACGAGAGACATCGCCCTCGCAAGACGAGCTCCTGAGGCGGTCCTGATCGAGTCCCGTGATACGGTCGACCAGTTGCGGGAGTTCCGCGACGCCGGATTCGGGCTCGAACTCGAAGACGAGCCCTCGCGATGTGGTGCCTGTAACGCCCCGTTGGCCAGGGTCGCGCCGGAGGAGCCCACGCCGGACTACGCCCCGGAGCCCGACTACGAGGCCGTCTGGCGCTGCCGGGAGTGTGGCCAGCACTTCTGGCGCGGGAGTCACTGGGACGACGTCGCGGCGACGCTTTCGGAGCTGTAGCGGGCTGTCGTCCCAGCGGCGTATCACAACACCATTGTATCCCGGGCGTGCGTAGTCACAGTCGATGAGCCTCGAGGAGACGGCGAAGCGACGCCTGGCCGATATCGTGGCGCTCGCGCCGACCAAGAACGGCGAACTCCAGGATCGGTGGGATATGGACAGCGGCAGCGAGGTCCATCAGTACCTCGAATCGGAACTGAAAGACTACTACTATCGCAACGAGGACAGCCTGATCTGCGCGACGCCCGGGGGTCGCCAACTCGTCGAAGACGCGGGCCTCGTCGAGGGGACCGAGGACGACCAGCACGTCACCGTGCCCCCCGTCCAAGGGGACATCCTCGACGTACTCGCCGGGCCGGACGAACAGACACAGAGCGTCGTCTCGGTCTATCACGCGCTGGGTGACGCCGGGCACGACTACGAGGTCGACGACGTCCGCTCGGCCCTGCACAGCCTCGTCGAGAAGGGTGTCGTCGAACGTGTCCGCAAGACCGTCCCCACCTTCCGTCTCGCTGTCGAGCGATCCGAACTCGAAGTCGAAGAACTCGACTCGAGCTGATCGGACAACGGACGTCCCACATTACTTGTCGTGTCTACCGAGTCCCGGCCGCCGCCGCAGTCGCTGACGGTCGAGCAGTCGCTTGATACCCGCACCCGGCCCGCCGTCGATCGGCCAGCCACGTGTCCGCCAGGCGGGCGGTTCGGGCTCGTACTCCTGACAGCCGCCGTGGCAGGCGCTGGCGGTCTGATGGCACTCCTTGGCCCCACAGTGGGGCAAGAACCCGGCCGGAACGTCACGCAACTCGAAGTGTCGACAGTCCGGTCGCATCGTCTCGGCGTACGACCGGAACCCGCGTTCGTAGGCCCGCTCGGCGATCGCCAGTCGCTTCGCTCGCTTCCAGTCGGGCTCGACATACGAGAACCGGGCGGCGGACGCGTCGCGGTCGCCACCCTCTGGCCGTTGTTCGATCCGGGTGCCCGGCTCGGCCGGCGACAGCGACCGCGGTTGCCAGAGCACACTGGCGTCGGCCCCGTCAACGAGCACGATTCCCGCCTCGACCGGGATGTCCTCCAGCAGCGCACGCGTCGGCTCGTCCTCGTCGTCCGCCGTCGCTACCCACACCTCGTCGGCCAGGCCGACGGCGACATCCCGCTGAAGTTGTTCGCTCATCACGCGCGCGGCACTGGCGTCCAGGTCCGGTTTGTTCTCGATCGCGACGATCCGCTTGACCCAGTCCGGGTAGGGCCACCGTCGCCGGATCTGCAGGCGATTCCCCCGTGTTCGCGTCTCGAGGATATCGCGGTCCGCAGCGCGGTGAATCGACTCCCGAACGTACCGCCACGGATAGCCGGGATCGGGCAGGGCGTCGCGATACCACGCCCACTCCTCGGGCGCATACCGGAGCACGTCAAGCAGGTCCGAGTCCAGGCGCGCGTGCCCGAACCGGGCACGCTCGCGAAGCGCGTCCGGGTCGGCTTCGATCACGATCGTATCCCAGCGGCGCCGCTTCGTGCCGAGTTGTCGGGCGACGACGATCGGATCACTGCGCTCCTGATCGGGGGGCCAGGATCGCTCGGCCCACTGGCAGACCTGCAACTCGAAGACGAACTCGCTGTCCGGGTCCACACGTGAGTACAGACGCCACGCGTGGAAAACCGTATCGCCGGCGGGCTAGAGTTCGCCCTCGGCCTCTTTCTCGTTGAGGAACTCGTGGGCCTCTTCGAGAATCTCACGCGGCCCGTCCTGCGTGACGGTGTTTATCGCCTGCTCGTAATCACGCCACTGCAGGTCGCGGTGTTCGTTTGACAGTTCCGCACTCGCCTCGTAGGACTTGGCGATGAACAGGTGAACGGTCTTGTGGATGGTGTTGCCGTCCGCCTCGAAGATATAATCGTAATCCTCGCGGAACCCGTCGATGAGTCGGAACTCCTCGATGCTCGCTTCTTCTGTCACTTCTCGGATGGCCGTCTGCTGTAACTCCTCGTCGCCTTCGACCCCGCCTTTGGGGAACTCCCAGTCGCCGGGCCG
>JBEQBN010000051.1:0-7027 GCA_041639775.1 Halapricum sp. | reverse complement strand
CGCTCGCGGTCTACGGCGAACCGATGAGCGAAGTCCTGCTGTGTGAGGAGCACGAACCGGCCTTTCTGTATTGGTTCCGCGAGGAGGGCGGCGACGAGTACGCCGGCAACGCGGCGATGAAAGACCGGTTCCTCGAGTGGATCGCCGACGGCGGACGCGCTCCGGACGAGTACGCCGGGATCGAACACGTCGACTCCGAGCCGGACGCGCTCCCGAACGCGGCCGTAGCCGGCGAGATCCCGTCACTCGAGGACGAACTCGAGGAGATGGACGAGGGCGAACGCGAAGCGTTGGACGTCGACTTGAGTGACCTCGATATATGATCAGCGTTGCCGTCGTCGACGCCGAGACTCCGGGGAATATCGGCACGATCGCCCGCGCGATGAAGAACTTCGGCCTCGAAGAGCTGTTGCTGGTGAACCCACCCGAACTGGATCCCGACGGCGAGGCCTACGGGTTCGCGGGCCGGGCCCGCGAGGACATTCTCCCGAACGCGCGAGAAGTTTCCTTCGAATATCTACGCGAGAACTACCACACTGTCGGCTGTACGGCCGTCACGAACGAGGACGCCCGCAAGCACGTCCGCTATCCGTTCAAGACGCCCCGTGAACTGGCCGACAGCCTGACTGACGTCCGGGCCGACACCTGTCTCGTGTTCGGCCGCGAACGGGTCGGGCTGACGAACGACGAACTCGCCAACCTGGACGAAGTGTGCTCGATCCCCGCGACCGCGGACTACCCCGTGTTGAATCTCGGGCAGGCCGCGACGGTCGTCCTCTATGAGATGCGCTCGCTGACCCTCGAATCGACACAGCTCCCGGACCCGGATCACGAGCGAGCCACCGAGCAGGAGATCGAAGGGCTGCACGACCAGTTCGGGTCGTTCCTCGAAGCGATCGATCACCCCGAGGAGAAACGCGCCAAGGCCGGCCGGCTCTTCCGGCGACTAGTCGGCCGCGCCCACCCGACCGACCGGGAGGCGGTCTCGCTCAGGGGGATCTTCCGGCGCGCACAACAGCGGATCGACAGACGCGAGCGAGACTAGTGGGACACGCGAATCTCGCGGACGTCCTCGATCAGGTCAGCCAACACGTGTGCGTACAGCGTCAGGGCGGTCACCAGCCCCAGACTGGGCTCGACCCACCACGTCAGCGGGATCACGACGCCAGCGATGACGACGTGGCTCAGCAGCCGTTCGAGGTGTTCAAGGTCGTCCTCGCGGAAGATCGAGTCCTGATCGGTGACCGCGGCGACCGGGTTCGTGAGGACGTATCGCAGTGCCGTCCAGTCGCCGGTGTTGTACCGGGCCCACACGAAGTGGTCGAGGTCGATCAACACACCCAGGGCTATCGCGTAACCGACGACGAACGCCGGGTGGACGACGGTGACGCCGGCGGCGACGAGTGCGACTCCAAGCGCAAACGAGATCGCGCCGTGGGCTTTCGAGTACACGCTACGCTCGCTTCTGGATCTCCTCGCGAAGAACGCTGCTGACGAGGTCGCCGTCGGCTTTCCCGCGGAGCTGCCCCATGCACTCGCCCATCAGTCCGGAGAACGCGCCCATCCCCTCCTCGCTGACCTGCTCGGCGTTGCGCTCGACGACCTCGACGACAGCCTCCCGGACCTCGTCCTCGGCAACGCCACCCAGGCCCTCCTGTTCGATGGCCTCTTCGGCGGACAGCGAGGGGCTCTCGGCCAGTGCCGTCAGCAGGTCCTCGAGGCCCTCGTTCGGTACGTCGCCGTCCTCGACCGCCAGTAGTGCATCCTCGATGTGCTCGTCAGCCAGGTCCTCGACCGGTACGTCATCGCGCCGCAGGGCCGTTAGCGTCGACTCGACTGTGTCGGCCGCCAGTGTCGGATCGACACCTGCTTCGACGACCCGCTCGAACAGCGGCATATATTCGCCGTAGGCGACCTGTTCGGCGAGCCCGGCATCGAGACCGAACTCATCCTGGTAGCGGTCGACCTTCTCGGTCAGCAGTTCGGGCGTCTCGATCTCGCTCGGGTCGGGTTCGACTGGCGGCACGTCAGTCTCGGGGTACATCCGCGCTGCGCCCGGAAGCGGGCGGAGATACCGCGACGTTGCGTCCTCGTTTGCGTCTCGAGTTTCCTCGGGGACGCCCTCGAGTGCCGTCTCTGCCCGCTCTGTGACGGCGTCGATCGCCAGCGTCGCCGTCTCGGGACTATCGGCGACGATTGCGACGGCGTCCTCGGGACCAGCACTGACAGCCTCGCGCAGCGCCTCGACTTCCGCCTCGGTGACGCCGTAGGCTGGCAGCTCGTCGGTGTGGAAGATCCCGCCCGCACCGTGGCGCTTGGCGTGGTCGGAAAACTCCGTTCCGAGGCGGCGATCGGGCTGGATCTCCCGGCCGACCAGTCCGTCGAAACCTTCCAGGCGGACACCCCGGACCTCGCCACCGGCGTCGAGCGCGCCGCGGATGACACCCGAGTCAGTATCCGAAAACACGTCCGTCACGTCCTGTGGCTGACCGACGGCGGCGTCACGGTCGGCGAGCTCCGCGGCGATATCCAGCAGCTCGACCTGTCGGCGCACCTCGTTGCGAACGATGTCGTCGATGTCGTCCAGACTTTGGACGCCCTTCAGTTCGACGCGGGCACCCTCGGCGATCGAGACGTTGACGTCCTGGCGGATCGTCCCCAGGCCACGCTTGACCTTCCCGGTCGAACGCAACAGCATACCGATCCGCTCGGCGGCCTCTCGGGCCTGTTCCGGGGTTTGGATGTCCGGGTCGGTGCCGATCTCGACGAGGGGAATACCGAGCCGATCCAGCGAGTATCGAACGCCTTCGTCGGTCTCTTCGACGCGCTGGGCACTCTCCTCTTCGAGCATCAGGTCCTCGACTCCGACGGGACCCTCCTCGGTCTGGATCTCGCCGTCGCCGGCAATCAACATCGTACGCTGAAAACCCGAGGTGTTCGAACCGTCGATGACGAGCTTGCGCATCGGATGGATCTGATCGACCGGCTCCATCCCGAGCAACTGGGCGATCTCAAGGGCCACTGTCGTGGCCTCCTGATCAACTCGGTGGGGCGGTTCGTCGTCTTCCTCAACGAGACACGTCGAGTCGTATGCCAGGTATTCGAACTCGCGCTCGACGCGACTCTCCTCGAGGGCGGCCTCGTCGAGCTCGCCCAGTTCGCTTCGGGTCGGGTGGAGATAGCGAGTCAGTCGCCGAGTCGATTCCTCGGGCTCGCGCAACTCGGTCGGGCAGTTACAGAAAAGCTTCGTCGCCGTGTCGAGTTGCTGGTGGATTTCCAAGCCGGCCACCAGCCCCAGATCGTCGTAGTCGAACTCCGTCATTGTAGAAGGCTGGGAGTTCAGGGGGCAAAAAACGCATCCTTCCGCGGTGGCTGAGTGAGTAGAACTCGGTGGAATGTGTCTCTCGTGTCAGTGATCGTCTCTTGGCGGCTCGATCCGGGAGATACTGAGCCGAACCGCGCGCTGTGGCCACTGGTAAACTGTGGGTACTGTTCACACGCCCAAATTAGAAGATGTGCAAATATATCCCGCAGAAGTAATCACTTGAACAGACATATCCCAGTCAGGGTGTGTGTCACGCTACCAAACATCCACAAACAATTATTATACTCTGGCTCCAACGATATTGTGTATGGCGACACGCCAGCAATCCCAGACGGGGTATCACACGTGTACCTGTGGCGCCGAGTTCGAGAGTACGGAGGCACTGCTCGAACACGCACGGGAGTCACACGGGATCAGCGTATACTAGCTGGCGACGTTCCGAACGAACGATCTATACAAAAACAGTTTTGCCCGTCGGTACGGTGGTATAATCCACCGACCAATGTCAGGTATCGAGCTTACGGCGAGTCAACAGACGATTTTGCAGGAACTGGTCAACAGCTACCGCGAGAGCGACAGCGCGGTCAAAGGCGAGCGGATCGCCGAGGAGATCGATCGGAGCGCGGGCACGATCCGCAACCAGATGCAGAGTCTCAAAGCGCTGCAGCTAGTCGAGGGTGTCCCGGGTCCGAAAGGCGGGTACAAACCGACGGCTAAAGCCTACGACGCGTTGCAGATTCAGCAGATGGACCGCTCGGCGGAGGTGAATCTCCATCACAACGGCGAGCACGTCGAGGACGCCAACGTCACCGAAATCAACCTGACGAGCGTCCACCATCCCGAGAAGTGTCGCGCGGAGATCTATCTCCAAGGGTCGATGTCCGAGTTCGAGCCCGGCGATACGATCACTGCCGGCCCGACCCCGTCTGCGGGCCTACAGATCATCGGGACGATCGACGGGAAAGACGAGACGAACAACGTTCTCGTGTTGGTCATCGACGATATGCGCGCCCCGGTCGAAGAAGACGAGTAGTCTAGCGAGACACCGTTCGAACGTATTTTCCTCCGATAACACGACATACTCCTCCGCTCTCAAACACGTTCACTCACGTTGGGCCAACGTAGCGCAATCTCAGTGCAACGCCTTCCCATCCAGCAGAACTAGTCGGGAAAATTATGACACCGTCTCGCTTCCGGCACGTTTATGTGTACGTGTTACAGAGTAACAAGCATGTCGCAGGAGACGGACGCGGTCGCGGCCGTTGCTGAGGACGCCGAGGTTATGGCCTCGGTCGAAACCGGCCCCGCTGGCGAGACGTTCATCCTCGCCGATATCACTCGCGACGACGCATATGTAACAGCCCCACTCGAGGACGCCGCGGCGCTCCCCGAGTGGCGGTAGTCCCGTCTCGGCGTTTCGGTCAGGCAGTCACAGCAATCGAGATACAGCCGATGGTTAGTCACTGACTCGAAGAACAGTCCGTTCTGAGGACTACTGCTGCAGTTCCTCGGCGACGGTGTCGGGATCGAGCAGTTCGGGATCGACCGCGAGGTCGACCTGTCCGCGGACGAACTCCGGTAGCGATTCGCGCGCGTAGACGACAGCCCGAATCTCCGGATTGTGCTCCTTGGCGATCGGAACGGCAGTAGCCTGGGACACGTCGGTGAGTATCAGCGCGCCGGCGCGTTCGATCCCAGCATCGTCGAGTGCTGACTGGTTCGCGATGTCGATGGCTGTCACGTCGTGGCCCGCCTTTTGTATTGCGGACGCGATTTCCTCGGTGTCGGCTCCGGCGACGATAACGTGCATACGCTGTGCTTGGCGGGCGCGAATTAAGGTGTTCCGTCACGGGTCGCAAGCGTCTTTTCGCCTCGGGACCTCAGTCAACGTATGGTCGAGTTGCTCGCCCTCGTGGGATTGCCCTTCCTGCTTGTCGGCGGGCTGGTTCTGCAGTACGGCAGTCGGCTGGGACTCGGTCTCTATCGTCGACACCGACAGACCCGAACCGTCGAAGCCGACATCCGGGAGGTATCGATAACTGAGATCGAGGAGGACGTCTTCGAGCCGACCGTCCGGTTTCGCTACGAGTTCGACGGCGAGACCTACGACTCGACAATTGTTCGGGAGGGGACACAGCCGCCCTCGGGGAGCCGCGAGGTCGCCGAGTCGTTCCTTTCGGACTACGAGGAAGGCGAGACTGTAACGGCGACGCTGTTGACGAGTATGCCGGGCCAGGCCGTCCTAGAGCGGTCGACGAACTCCTGGCCGTACGTCGTCGCGGTCGTCGGCACGCTGCTTGGCGCGGTTTTTACCGTCCTCGGTGGCGGCATCGTCGTCGTGGGGATTGCAGGCTAGGGACGAAAACAGCGTCAAGCAAAAAAGCGGCGCGCGATCTGGACGACGTTCAGTCGTCGGCGACGGCAGCGCTGTCTATCTCTTCGACCTCGATGGAGCCGGTGAGCTCCGTGTAAGGGTACGGCATTCCGATGCCCTCGTCGTCGAATCGGCGTTTCACGTTCTCGACGAGTTTGTGCTTGACGCCGCCGGCACCCGTCTCCTGTGGGTTGATCCACACGCGACCGTTGAGGACGACTGCGGAATCACCGAGCCCGGTGACCGGGGCCGACGGTTCCGGATCGTCGAGCACGCCGTCGATTTTGCTGGCTTCCTCGAGGATGATCGATCGGGCGTCTTCGATGCTCGCGTCGTACTCGATCCCGAAGTCGAAGGTAACCCGCCGCGTCTCATTTGCGACAGGATTGGTGACGGTGCCGTTCGCCAGATCCCCGTTCGGGACGGTGACCTGTTCGTTATCCCACGTATCGAGTTTCGACACGCGCAGGTTGATCTCGCGGACGACGCCGCCGTTGCCGTCCCACTCGATGTAGTCGCCGACCTCGAACGGCTTGTCTTTGATGATGAAGATCCCGGCGATGAAGTTCTCGACGATGTCGCTGGCGGCGAATGCGAACCCGAGTGCCAGGGCAGCGAAGATCGTCGCGAACGCCGAGAGAATTATCGGGAATCCGGCGACGACCGCGGCGATCGCGACCGCGCCGAAGACGGCGATCGTCCCGGCGAGACTCGACCCGAGGCTCACGATCGACTGCGAGAACTCCCGCTCGTTGAGCGCCCGCTTGGTCGCGCGCACGAGAATCGGTTTCCCGACGAGATACAGTACCAGGAACGTGACCACGAAAGACAGTACCGTGACTGCAAAGGAAACGAGCAAGTCGC
Organism: Halapricum sp.; assembly: GCA_041639775.1. Taxonomy (GTDB): domain Archaea; phylum Halobacteriota; class Halobacteria; order Halobacteriales; family Haloarculaceae; genus Halapricum. Next base: position 464 of record JBEQBN010000051.1, on the reverse strand, counting down.
CGTACTGACCCGTGAATTCGCTGAGACTGGTCGGTACACCTTGTTGTAGTACCCTGAACATTACGAGTAACCGATAGGATGGCTAATTCTTAGTAGTTATGGCTAGTGTCACTCGTACTCGATGGTCGCGGGGGGCTTGTGGGTCACGTCGTAGACGACGCGTGCGACGTTTTCGTGTGAACCGGTGATTCGGGACTGGATCCGCTGGAGGGTTTCCCAGTCGATCTCCTGTGCGCGGGCAGTCATCCCGTCGCGGGACTCGACCGATCGCACCGACACGACCCAGCCGTGGACGCGGTTGTCGCCTTTGACGCCCGTCGCCTTGCCGATCACGGCCGCCAGGGCCTGCCAGGGCTCGTACTCCTCGAGTTCTTCCTCGACGACGTGGTTGGCCTCGCGTGCGACTTCGAGTTTTTCTTCGGTCACTTCGCCGATAATTCGCACCGCGAGCCCGGGCCCGGGGA
>JBEQBN010000050.1:0-7082 GCA_041639775.1 Halapricum sp. | reverse complement strand
AGGTCCTGCACGGCGCAGTCCCGTACTGTACGGCGTATTTCGAGACGGGAATGACGGTTATGGACTACCCGCTCTATTTCACGATGCGCGAGGACGTGTTCCACCGGGACGGTGATTTCAACGCCCTTGAGGGGGCCGGCCTCGTAAATCGGGATCCGGGCCGGTCGATGACGTTCGTCTCCAATCACGACAGCCCGCCGCCCGAGTACGAGGAACTCACACACGCCTTTCTCCTCACCTACCAAGGGTATCCCCGCGTGTACAGCAAACGCTTCGATGTCGGGGACGAGACGATCTCGAACCTGCTGTCGATCCGGCGACGCTTCGGGTCGGGACCGGCACTGACGCGCCATCTCGACGCCGCCTGCTACGTGTTCGAACGCGAAGGAAGCCTGCTGGTCGGGCTCAACCGCGCTGATGACTCCCGCTCCGTCACAGTAGACACGCCCTGGGAGGCGACCACGCTCCGGGACTACGCCCACACCGGCCCGGAGGTCACGACCGACGCGGACGGGACCGTCGAACTCTCGATCCCGTCGGTCGACTGGGTCTGTTACGCACCGGTGACCCAGTCTTGATGGACGTGGCCCCGTTCCTGTGTCCCATCCCCAGCCGCCGTCACTCCCGTCGTACCGTCACGTCCAACTCGCCGTCGCTAACCTCGGCGGTCAGCATCGTCGCCGTCTGGGCTGGGGCCGCACCGGTGACGCTGCCGGGGTTGAGCAGGCGGACGCCGTCGACGGTCACGTCCAGCAGTTCGTGGGTGTGTCCCGAAACGCCGACGACTGGGCCGTCGACGTCCTGATCGCGGACGATCCGGGCGACCCGCTCCTCGTAGTCGCGGCGACTCCCCGTGCCGTGGGTCACGACGAACGTGACGCCGCCGAGCCGGACGGTCTGGACGTCCGGCAGGTCCAGTCCGCGTGGGTCCATATTCCCGCCGACGGCCGTGAGTCGCGTTGCGAGGTCGCGCACGTCCGCCAGCGCCTTCGTCGAGTCGAAATCGCCCGCGTGGATCACATAATCGGCCTCCCGGATGTGGCGGCGCGCCCAGGCCGGGATCGAGTGCGCTCGTGACGGGATGTGGGTATCGCTGATGATTGCGACGTTCATAGCCAGGGGTAGACGAGCGCGGCCCAAAAGCGCGGCGTCGGCGTTTTGCCGGCCCGCCACGAACGACCGGTATGGACGAACGCGAGGTCGTTACGTGCTTTCTGCGCAACGACGGGCAGCTCCTGCTCGCCCGCCGTAGCGACGACGCCAACTCCTATCCGGGCCGGTGGGGGGCGATCACCGGTTATCTCACGCCGGAGCGTGGTGCGCCCCTGGACGACCCCGAGACGGCCGCCCGACGGGAGATCCGCGAGGAGACCGGTCTCGAAGACGTGGCGCTCGTCCGGCAGGGCGAGCCGTTCGCGGTCGAGGACGCCGACAGAGGTATGCGCTGGCGCGTCCATCCGTTCCTGTTCGAGACGGCGACCCGCGGGATCGACCCGAACTGGGAACTCCAGGCGTACGAGTGGACCCACGCGACTGCGATCCGGCGGCGCGAGACGGTGCCCGATTTGTGGCAGTCCTACGACCGCGTTCGGCCGGCAATCGAGACCGTCGCAGCTGACGACGAACACGGGTCGGCCTGGATCTCGCTACGAGCGCTGGAAGTCCTGCGTGACGAGGCCGCGCTGGCCGAGGACTTCGAGACCGTCGCCGCCGTAGCCCGGGAGTTACTCGCGGCGCGGCCGTCGATGGCAGTCGTCGAGAACCGGATCAACCGCGTTATGAGCACGGCCGGCGTCGCTCCTGGGGATGTCGAAGCTACCGCTCGCCAGGAGATCGCGAGCGCCGCCGAGGCCGACCGGGCGGCCGCGGCCGTCGCCGCGGAGCGGCTCACGGGCGCGCGGGTCTGTACGCTCTCGCGCTCCGGGACAGTGCAGAAAGCCCTGGAGCGTGCCGACCCCGAGGCCGTACTGATCGCGGAATCCCGGCCCGGCCGAGAGGGGATTGACATCGCGGAGTCGCTGGCCGGTGACTGCGAGGTGACGCTGACGAGTGATGCCGCGCTGGCCGGCCGACTCGCCGAGTTCGACGCCGACGCGGTGGTCGTCGGGGCCGACACAATCTTGCCGGACGGCCGCGTCCTGAACAAGGTGGGAACGCACGGGATCGCGCTTGCGGCGACCGCCCACGGTCTGCCGTGTTACGCCGTCGCCGCCACGGACAAGATCACGCCCGATACTAACGTGGACATCGAACAGGCACCGACGACACTGTACGAGGGCGACGCCGACGTTGCGGTCGCGAACCCGCTATTCGAGACGACGCCGGCCGATCGCTGGACTGGGATCTGTACCGACGAGGGGATGCTCGATGCCGACGGGGTAAGCGATATCGCCGCCCGACACCGGTTATCGCAACAGTGGTGACTCGACTTACACTTCGGCGTCGAGCACTTCATAACTGATCCCGTTCTCGCGTAGCTGGTCAGTGTGACGCGACAGTTCGGTCGTCGTCGCCACGAGCAACACGTCCAACCCTTTGGTCGCGGCTTCCGTGACGGCGTCGACCGTTCCGAACCGGATGTCCGGAGCGAGACCCGCGCTGCGGGCCGCGGCCAGCGCTTCGGTGCCGGCGGTCGCTATCAGATCGTGACCGTCCGCCTCGCTGCCGATGCGCTCCGGATCGACCGCTTCGGAGCCGCCGTTGCGGATATGCGGGGCTGCGACGATCGTCACTACGCCGAGGTCGTACTCGAGAACCCCTTCGAAGTTCGTGACACCGACGTCCTCGCCGGCCGCCGCGTCAGTCACTGCGACTGCCGTTGCCCCACCGGTCTCGCCGGCTTCGGCGTGTAACACGCCGTCTCGCATTGTCAGCGTGACTGTCTGCCCCTCACTGAGATTCGTCGCGGCGATCGCCGTCTCGATGTCGACCTGACCGATGACGTCCTCGGAGACGTGGTCGAGGAAGTCCCGCAGCGAGGTAGTCTGAGAGATCAACCAGTCGACGCCTTCCTTGGTCACCTCATAGCGCCCGCGACCGTGCTTTTCGACGTAGCCGTCCTCGACAAGTTCCTGGAGGTAGTCACTGACGGCCTGTGCTGTAACCCCGATCTCGTCGGCGATCTCCTGTTGGCTGACCGCCGGCTGGCGCTCCGCGATCCCGACTAAGATCTGATATCGCGTCGCGGTGCGCTTGCTCTCTAAGACCCCTGTATCTTCCTCAAGCGCGTCCATATCACTCGCTCAGGGCGCCCCGCGCATGTATCTTTGCCACGAGTTCGCCCCGAGTTGTCCTTCGCGACCGCTCACCGACAGATATGACAAGCTAGCGTTGTGCAGGTTCGTCATCGACCCGTAATATCAGTGTGTCAGAACGTTGCGCCGATCAGTGATCGTGATCGTGGTCGTGATCGTGGTCGTGGTCGTGGCCGTGATCGTGGTCGTGGTCGTGGCCGTGATCGTGGTCGTGGCCGTGGCCGTGGTCGTGGTCGCCGCTGCAGTTGTCCCCGCCCGGGAGCGCTTCGTCGAGTTCGTCGGCCTGGAGTTGTTCGACTGCGTCTTCGACAGTCCCGGAGGCGCCGCGATAGACGTCGATCTCCATCGCGTCGAACCGCTCGACGGCTTTTTGTCCGAGGTTACCACAGACGAGCACGTCAGCCCCCGTCGATGCGATAATCTCGGGTGGGGACTTGTTACCCCCGTGGTGTTTCCCGCCGTTTTCGTGTACTTCAAGCGTTCCGACTTCGGTGTCGTACACCGTGAAGTTCGGTGCGCGACCGAAGTGTGCAGACACGTCCGCGTCGAAGCGACCGTCGTCGAGGCTTGGCACGCAAACTCGCATCGTAGGCGTCTATCATTCCCAACTGCTTGCCTGTTGTGGTCGTCGCGTGCGGTCCTCGTTCCGAGCCGGTCGTTCAGTCGTCAGCACCCGCGATCGGACCCGATGAGACACCGTCGGCGGCACGCTCGGTGACGATCAGCCGCCGCCCCCGATGCTGTGTGACTGTCGCTTCGACGCCGTACACCGCCCGGATCGTCTCGGGAGTCAACACATCCGGGCCGCCGACGTCGTATATCTCCCCGTCCGCGAGCAGTGCGACTCGATCGCAGTACCGCGCCGCGAGATTCAGATCGTGCATCGCGACGACCCCCGCCACCTCGCGTTCGCGGACGTGGTCGACGATCAGATCCATCACGTCAAGCTGGTGTTTCAGGTCGAGCGCGCTCGTCGGCTCGTCGAGCAGTAACACGGACGGATCGCCCACGAGCGCGCGCCCGAGCCGGACTTTCTGGCGCTGGCCGCCGCTGAGATCCGCGACGTTTCGGGTCGTGAACGCCGTGAGATCGAGTCGATCGATCATCGTCTCGACCGCCGCCCGGTCTTCGGGACTGGGTGACCAGCCGCCCTGTGGCCGACGACCCTGTAGAATCGTCTCGAAGACTGTCGCCGGGAACGCGCTCTGTTCGTCCTGGGGGACGTAGCCGATGCGTCTCGCGAGGTCCGTGCGGCTCAATTCCTCGACCCGGTCGCCGCCGACCGAGACTGTTCCCCCGTCGGGTTCGTGGATTCGATTGAGGGACTGCAACAGCGTCGATTTGCCCGACCCGTTCGGGCCGAGCAGCCCGAGTAACTCGCCGGATTCGGCGGTCAGATCCACGCCTTCGAGTATCGGTTCGTCGCCGTATGCGAACGCGAGGTCGTCAATCTCGAGTGTCACCAGTATTCCCTCCCGTTGATGACGAGGTAGATGAAAAGCGGCGCGCCCAGAAACGAGGTGAGGATCCCGACGGGCAAGACGACGGGTGCCAGGACGGTCCGTGCGAGCGTGTCGGCCGCGACAAGGAGCCCACCACCGACGACCGCTGTGATCGGCAGCAGGTGTCGTTCGGTTCCACCGATGAGCAGCCGGACGATGTGCGGCGCGACCAGTCCGACGAACCCGATGATCCCGACAAAGGAGATGACGATTGCGGTCAGCAGCGAGGCGACGGCCATCCCCCGGATCCGCAACGACTCGACAGGGACGCCCAGGCTCTTGGCGGTCGCCGTTCCCGCGTCCATCACGTCGTAGCTCCAGGCGTTGGACAGGAAATACGCTAGCCCAGCCAAGACGACGAGCCCCATAAACGTGACGTGTGGCCACCCGGCACGGCCGACGTCGCCGAACGTCCAGTAGACGATGGCCGCGACTTCGGTGTCGCTTGCGAAGTACTGCAGCAAGGTCATCCCGGCGGTGAACAGCGACCCGACCGCGACCCCGGTGAGAATCAGCGTCTCGGGGGTGGCCTGACGATAGGTCACAAGTAGCAAGATCAACACCGTCGAGACCATCGCCGCCAGAAAGGCCGCGATCGTCGTGAGATACGGCCCGATCGACCCGAACTCGGCGGCCGCACTACCGAAGCCAAAGACGACCGCCACGGCCGCGCCGAACGCCGCGGCCTGGGAGATACCCAGCGTGTAGGGTGCGCCAAGCGGGTTCCGGAGGACGGTCTGCATCGCCGCGCCGGCGACCGCGAGTCCGGCTCCGGCGACGATCGCACCGAGGACCCGCGGCACACGGAGGTTCCAGACGATCGTCCGCTGGGTCGCCGTCCCGCCACCGAAAAGCGCAGCGACGAGATCACCCAGTGGCACGTCCACGGACCCGATCGCGATTCCGATCAGCGACACGGCCAAGAGGGCGAGCGTCGATCCCCCTGCGACGGCGTAGGTGCGCCGAGCAGTCCGTTTGCGACGCTCTCGGACCGACTCGCTGCCCTGAGCACGGCGGCCTGTCTTCTCCTGTTCGCCTGTCGCCCTAGCCATCGAGATCATCGAGACGTCTGTGCGCCTCGTATGTGTCTCGCAGGTCCTCATACAGCGGTGCCCCGAGCATCGTCTCGAAGATCGAATTGACCGTTTCAGAGAGGTCACTGTCGCTGAAACGGTCGGGATACAGCGTTGTGCCGGCGAAGTAGGCGTTCGCGAGGATCGACCCGTAGTTGTGGTGATAGCTCGCGTGTGGGAGGAGCGTGTACACCTCGCCCTCGGAGACAGCAGTCAATCCGTCGAAGGTCTCGCTATCCAGGTCCGAACGGGCGCGATCGCGGTTGTTCGAGTCGACGAAGATCACGTCGGGATCCCATTCAAGGAGTCGCTCCTCGCTGATCTGTACCGACGGCGAGTCGGTCCCGACACCGCCTGCGACGTTGTCCACGCCGGCGTACGCGAACGGCGAGAATCGCTTTCGCGTGGTCGCCAGTCCGTGTGCACCTTTGTAACTTACTGCCCCCGCGTAGGCCTCGACTCGGTTTGCGTCCGGGATATCGGCCGTTCGCTCGTGGAGGTCTTCGATCGTCCCCTCGACGAACGTCGATAGGTCGTCGGCCCGACCGTCGAGTCCGAGTACCTCGCCGACCAGCCGCCAAGTCTCGTAAATCCCCGTGCGAGTCGCCTCCCCACCAAGATCCGTAATCTGCAAGGAGACGACGGGTGTGGTCGTCTGGGACTGCAGCGTCTCGGCCCGCGAGTTATCACCATAAAAGAAGATCACGTCGGGATCGACTGACAGAATCTCCTCGGCGTTACCGCCGGCGTTGGGGCCCGCAGAGCCGATGACGGGGTTGTCTCGAAGACCCGGATTGGCCATATTGTACGGCACCGTTCGTATCCAGTCGCGTTCGCCGTCTTCGACGCCGACGACGCGATCAGTCGCGCCGAGATACGCTACCTGTCGCAGGGCTCCGGGACCGACCGCCACGACACGGTCAACTTCCTCCGGCAATGAGACCTCTCGTCCCGCATCATCGGTGACTGTCCGCTCACCTCGGCCGGAATCGCCCACCACTGAACAGCCCGCTAACGTGGCTGCCGTCCCCGCACCGAGCGCCAACAGTGTGCGACGGTCATACATACTCGTTACCCCTTCTATCGAATGCCGAAATAATACTTTTTCGCCGATTCGTAATACTCGAGAATGGTCACATAGCGGTCGAGACCAAGCCACTACCGCTACCGTCAAACGGGCGGGGCCATTACACGGATGCGATGGATATCCGGTTTCTTGGCGGGGCCGACGAAGTCGGTCGGAGTGCGATTCT
>JBEQBN010000049.1:0-7204 GCA_041639775.1 Halapricum sp. | reverse complement strand
TCGTGGGTTGTAGACGTCCGAGAGGCCCGTGATACATTCGGGGACACAGACGAGATCGTCGAGCACTTTCTGGCACAACAGGACAGCCCCGAAGTGTGGGACGAGCGCAAGGTGCGCGGCGAACTTGCAATGAACATTCGTGGCGTATTAACGTATCTTGATGACTGACGGCCCGTATCTCAGCGCCGGTCAACTTAAAAGGTGCAACTGGTGTTGCATCGATAGTATGGATATTGCGTGCGACCGATCGAGTGATGACCACGTCTTTCCAGAACTGGTCGTGTTGCGCGTCGGTTCGTGAACGAACAGTGACCCGCGGACGGGTCAAACGCTGCTTGAGTGGTGGTGAACAGCGATGAGCGAGCGGGTCGTGATCATTGGTGGCAACGCTGGCGGTGCAAGCGCTGCGGCCCGGCTTCGGCGACTCGACGAATCGATCGATATCGTCGTCCTCGAACAGGGCGAAAACGTCTCGATCGGCACCTGCGGAATGCCGTATTATGTGGGCGATGTGATCGAAGATATCGACGATCTGCTCGTCCAGACCCCACAATCGCTGGAGGCGCGCTTCGCCCTCGACATCCGAACGGGACACGAAGCGATCGACGTCGATCCGGACGAAAAGACCGTCACAGTCGCCCACGACGGTGAGACCGAAGACGTGGCCTACGATTCACTGGTCCTCTCGCCAGGGGCCGAACCGATCGTGCCGCCGATTGACGGCCTGACAGACGCCGAACACGTTCACACACTTCAGTCACTATCGGCAGCCGAGTCGATCCGTGACCGCGTCGAAGACGACTCGACCGAGCGGGCCGTCGTCATTGGCGGTGGCTATATTGGCCTAGAAGCAACCGAAAGCCTGCAAGAGGCCGGGCTGTCGGTCTCGCTGGTTGAGATGGAAGACCACGTGATGCAGGCGCTTGACTACGAGATGGCCGCCCAGATCAACAATCACCTGCGCGATCAGGGCGTCGACCTGTATCTCAACGCTCGCGCCGAATCGATAGATTCCGAGGGCCCGACGACGGTTGAACTCGCCGACGGTACTGCTATTCCGGCGGACGTGATCGTCCTTGCGACGGGCGTGTCCCCGCGGACCGAACTCGCAACGGCCGCCGGTCTGGAGATCGGCGACGAAGGCGGGATCGTCGTCGACGACCGGCTTCGGACGACAGAGGACGACGTCTACGCTATCGGGGACGCGATCGAGGTAACTGATTGTGTGACCGGCGAGCCTGCGCACGTCCCGCTTGCGGGCCCCGCAAACAAGCAAGGTCGGGTCGTCGCAAACGTCATCGCTGGCGTTGATGACAGCCACGATTGCGTGCTCTCGACGTCGATCGCAAAAGTCTTCGAGACGACGGTCGCGGCGACGGGCCGCAACGAACGCGGTCTCGAAGCGGCCGGGATCGACTACGAGAAGTCGTTTACCTACTCGATGTCACACGCGAGTTACTATCCCGGTGCCGAGCCGATGTGGATCAAACTCCTGTTTGATCCCGAGGACGGCCACCTCTACGGCGCACAGATCGTCGGCGGCGAGGGCGTCGACAAGCGCATCGACGTGATCGCGACTGCCATTGAGTTCGACAAGACGGTCTTTGATCTCCAGGAATTAGATCTCGCTTACGCCCCGCCGTACGGCTCCGGGAAAGACCCCGTCAATATGGCCGGGTTCGCCGCAGGCAACATCGTCTCCGACGTCGTCGACGTGCTTCACTGGCACGACCTAGAAGACCTCGATCCGACCGAATACACGCTGCTTGACTGTCGGCCACTCGAAGAACGCCACGACGACGGCGAAATCTACGGCACGCGAAAACTCCCACTTTCGAACATCCGGGGACGTATCGAGGAGTTGCCCGAGGACACGACGATCGTTCCCCACTGCAAGGCTGGACTTCGATCCTATATTACGACGCGCATCCTGACACAGCACGGCTTCGACGCCAAGAACATCGCCGGCGGCTACGAACTCTATCGCGAAGCACAGCGCGACCGTGACGCCCGCGATCGCGGTGCCGAACTCGGGACGATCTTCCGGTAGCCGGCGCTATTCGCTGGCCGACGGGTGGTCGGGGTCTGCCTCGACCGGTTTGTGGGCGACTGCGTAACCCTCGCCGGTCTTGTACACGTCCGTCGCTTCGTAGAAGGTGATCGAGCGCTCCTGTTTCGTCCGGACGGGAAACCCGTACCGTTCGGACTCGTACTCGAGCGTCTCACCCTCGCTTTGCTGTTGGCTGGCGAACGCACGGTGAGCGTCGAGTCGGCGCTCGATCACGGCTCTGGAGCGTTCGGGGAGGTTCTCGATGCGCCGATCGAACACTGTCCGAAACTCCGAGTTCAGTTCGTACCCGACCGAGTTTCGGCCGGCGATCATCGCCGCCAACGACGTGGTGCCAGTCCCCCAAAACGGGTCAAGGACGGTATCGCCGTAGACGGAGTACATATTGATCAGTCGGTAGGGAATCTCGAAGGGGAACGCCCCGGAGCGCTCCCGAAGGTCGTCACTTTCGAGGCGCTGTAGCTCACCCCGTACGTCAGTCCAGACGTCGGAGAACCAGCGGTTGCGTTCCTCCCAGAAGTACGCCGCGTCGTATCGACGCTGGGCGCCCGGCTCGAACGAACGGCTGTCCTCGCCGTTGCGAAAGACCAGCACGTACTCGTGTTCGAGCGTGACGTATGCGTTGGGCGGGACCATCCCCGAACCCATAAACTTGGCCCCGGAGTTTGTCGGCTTGCGCCAGAGGATCTCCGGAAGTGGGTCGAACCCCAGCCGTTCGAACGCGTCGCTGATCCGGTCGTGGTTACGGAAGACCCGAAACCGCCCGCCGATACTGCGAGTCGCGTCGCCGATGTTGACACATACAATCCCGCCATCGACGAGCACTCGACGGACCTCTTGCCAGACGACGTCGAGAACCTCGTGCATCCGTTCGAAGGCCCCGGAGCCGTCTCCCGCATCGAGACGATCGGCTACGTCCGGATCGAGGTCGGCAAACAGTTCGTCCCACATCTCGATCATCGGATACGGCGGAGAGGTGACAACCAACTCGACTGAGTCGTCGGCGACGTCCGAGAGCGACCGGGCGTCCCCGGTCACGATCCGATGGCTGGTCTCCATCTATTCCTAACAGATCCCGCCGAGACCTTATACTGACGGATGTCCGATCCACAGGGCGGGGAGGAATCGTTCGATTAGGAATGGTCGCTCCCCAGAGGTCGTTGGACGCTGTGCTAGGTCGATTGCGTATGTCGTGCAACGTCACCAGCCAATCGGAACAACCGACCGTACGAACGCAGCGACAGACGCACAGTCTTGTCCGAAATAGCAAAACCATCGGAACGGTTTTGCTTCTGTACTGACGAGATGCAGGCGTTATGGCTGCGGATGTCACAGTCGAGGAAATCAAAGCAGAGATTGCGGATGTCACGCATCCGGAGATTGATGCAACGCTGGTCGAACTGGGTATGATCGATGACATACGCGTCGGGGATGATATTACAATCGATGTCGCAATCCCGATGACCGGCATCCCAGACCAGATCAAACAGATGCTTGCGCATAGCCTCGCGGACGCACTCGACTCCGTTGACCTCGAGTTGACCGTGCAGTTCGTCTTGATGGACGACCAGGCCCGCGAGCGTTTCTTTGAGATGGAAGAGGACAACTGGAGCGGCCTGGACGAAGACGACGACGGCGGCACGCAGTCACCATTCTAGTGGCGTAGTCCGAGGTCGTCGAACAGGGCGTCCTCGATGTTGTCGAACTCCGTCTCGAGGTTCCGCTTGAAAAAGCGTTCAACGCCGGGAACACGCCCCTCGACGGTAAATCGGTTGGTCAGTTGGGTCCCTGCCTCGGTTCGTTCGAGTTCGTGTTCACCGATAACGTGCATCACCTTCGAACGGCCGGTGAACTTGACGTATTCCGGTGGCTCGCGAACGACGTCTTCAGTTTCGATGGCAATAGTTCGATCGATCAGTGGGATCGGCAACCGGATGTGCCAGGTCGCTTTTCGCCCTGTCTCGTCGTCGAGTTCGAAGTCAGTGACCACGCTAATCGGCCGGGCCCGATTCGCCGGCTCGACGAGATACTCCCAGACGCGCTCTGGGGGGACCGGCACGGCCACCTCTCGCTCGACCCGAATCGTCATACGACCATTACGGCCTGGGGGAGCAAAAAGGACGCGTCTCCGTTGGTGATATTACTCGTTCGTCAACGTGTGACTCGCCAGGTCGTCGACCGGGCGCGTCCCCATTTCTCGATGTCGACTTCGTCGGCTTTCTCGGCGAGTTTCGGAAGCCGAACACCGACCTGTTTTGCCGAGAGGCCGATCCCTTCGGCGATCTGTTTGGCCCGAAGATACGCTTCGCCGCCTGCGGCACGCTCACGGACGTACTCCAGAATCCGCTGTTCTTCCTCGCTGAACTCGCCCATATCACTTGGTATGTTCTGAACAGTAAAAATCGTTTGCTACGATCCGTACACGTGTAGCGCACCGACCGCAAGCCCGCCCGCGATGAGGGCGACGCCGAAACCGGTCGCCGCGAGTAACTGGGTTTCAACAGCCAGGTACATCACCGCGGCCCCGGCGATGGCAACTGCCCCGAACGCCATCGCGAGGCCGATATCCATATCCGAACGTGTCGTCTGGCTCATAGTCGTCGTACCAACAGTCGCTACTTAATTCATTCGCCGGTCGGCGTTCGGATCGTCGTGTGTTCGCTTTCCTCGTTGAGCGCCAGGTTCGTCGCGATCTCGGCGTTTCGGACAGCGTACTCGGCTGTCTGCTGGAGGCTGACGAGTACCTCCCGGATCTCGAGGAGGTCCGTGTTGTCCATCTCCGGTAGATCAGCAAGGATGTCCTGCACACAGTCTTCGACTTCGGCGTACTGTTTGCGGACTTCGATCGCGGCGTTGTAATCGCGCTCGACTGCCGCGTGTGCGGCCTGCTCGGTCATCTCGTTCACCTGGTCGGTGAAGTCACGGATCCGCTTCATCGTCGAGGAATCGACCGTCAACGAGTGGTCCTCGGCTTCCATCGCGATATCAGCGATGTCCTCGGCGTTGTCAGCGGTCAACTCGAGGTTCTTCGCGATCGATCGGTAACCGATCAGCGGGAAACCGTCTTCTAATCCGACAGCGCGTGCGAGGTTGGGATTCTGGTAGGCAGTAAAGATCAACCGGAGCATCAGCACGAATATTTTGTTCGCCTGCCGTTCCCGGTTGAGCGCGCGCTGTGCGAGATCAGGGTTGCCGTGTGCGAGCGCTTTGACCCCCTCGTTGCGCATCGTCGATCCGGTCGACTCCAGACGCTCGATGAGGTTGTCGAGCGTGAAGTCCTCGGCGTCGACCGAACACCGGATCGCGATCCGGTCGGGCGTCTCCTCGATGACGCCCAGCCCCATCAACTGGGTCTCGGCGTTGTAGACCGCGTTTATATGCTCGCTCGAAAGCGTCTCTCCCTCGCCGGCATCGACGTGGATGATCCGCCGTCCGAGCACGTACTGGGCGACGATCGCCCGTTCGAGACTGTCGGCGTCTAGATCTGCCGCGTGAATGACCGCCTCTGACTCCTCGGACTGGACGGACTCCGGGAGTACCGTCAGCGTTCCCTTGTCTCCGATTCGCAGGGAGACCTCGTCGCCTTTCTCGACCCCTTGATTCGTGGTCCACTGGGCTGGGAGCGTCATCGCAAGCGTCGACGGCCCCAGTCGCTGTACCTTGCGGGTTTCCATATACCCTTTATGATTTGCAGTGTACCTTAACCTTGTGCATATATGACCATATCTGGCCATTTGTCAATATAGTACGTGTCGTGTCCGATCACGCCCAAGTTAGTCAGGTCACACGATTTCCATCAGCCGGCGCTCGAACCGGCCGACGCGGACCCGCTGCCAGCCCCGTAACTGCTCGTCCAACTCGGTGTCGCCGGTGTCGACCCGGAGGACGCCCAGCTGGTCGACTTTCCGCCGTGAAGCGACAATCTCGATCCCGCACTGGCGGATCACTGCAGGCGAGAGCTGTTGGTTCCCGCGACCGAACACGAACCCCTGTCCACCGATGGGCGAGACGACGATCACGTTGTCCTCACCCAGCGTGTCGAGGATCTCGCGTTCCCGTGCGTCCTCGACCAGCAACTCGCCGTCACGCCAGACGTCAACGCCCAGCGGCGAGCCGTCCAGTCCCAGTCCCGACTCGATCGCACCGACCGTGCCACCGGGGCCGAACACGTACGTCACGCCCTCGCGAACGTCGTCGGCAAACCCTTCGGCGACGGCTTCGACCGTACCGCCGGCGAGTTGCTTGCTCGACTGGCGTTGGTCCGCCCGCGGGACGGTTACGACGGCGTGCAACTCAGAACGGACGTCTCCTTCCCGGTATGCGTCCTCGTCGATGTCGTTGACCTCACCCTCGGTGACTGTGTCGAACGTCGCGGCGATCCGTCCGGCGGCCCGCGGTGTCACGCCAAAGACCGACGAGTAGACCTTGACGCCGGCGGGGACGCCGAAAACCGGCACGTCCGCACCCTCGAGAGCATCGGCGACGTCGACGGCTGTCCCGTCACCGCCGACGAAGACGATCAGATCGACACCGCGGTCGAGAAACGAGCGGACGGCTGCGCGCGTATCGTCGGCCGCCGTCTCGCCGATATTAGCGTCGGGGCCGCCGCTGGGTGCACCGAGGACGACCGGGTCGAAGCCGGCTTCGCGGGCGATCGACTCACCCATAATGCCGGCGTAGGTGACAAGCGTGATCTCGACACCGGTTGCTCCCATCGCCTCAAGGGCTTGCCGGGCACGCTCCGGCGCGCGCGGCTGTGCGCCACGCTCGCGGGCCTGCTGTAGCTTGCCGTCAGTGCCTTTCAGCCCGACACGCCCGCCCATCCCGGCGATAGGGTTGACGACGAACCCGATCGTGCGCATATTCGGTCCACGGTGGCGTGCCAGGAAAACACCACGGTACAACGCGCAATCCCCTCGGGTCGGTCGCCGACATTTTTATACCCTGCTCCCGGAATAGCTGATATGTTCGTGGCACTCGCCGGAACGGCCGTCAACGGGGATCTGATAAACCTCGCCGGGGCGATCGTCGCCGTCGGCGGACTGGTGTTGACCTACGCCTGGCTGCAGGAACTCTATCTCGATTGATCGTCCGGCGCCTCGACGCGCTCGCGGAGCCACGATGCGGCGCTCTCGA
>JBEQBN010000048.1:0-7221 GCA_041639775.1 Halapricum sp. | reverse complement strand
ATACCGTCGGGACGCGCAAAAGGACATCGTGTCCGAAGCCTCAAATCCTACAGGTGCATTTGCGGCTCACGTATTGTTCGCCGCAGAAAACTCACGGCTCGTTACACTCACCGTTCGCCGCTTCGAGGCGCTCCCGACGGTCACGCCTCGCTATGCGAGGGATGGGATTCGAACCCATGGACCCCTGCGGGAGCGGGTCTTAAGCCCGCCGCCTTTGGCCTAGCTCAGCCACCCTCGCGCGACCGCCACTCAGGCCGGACACGGAAAATCGGTTTCGGATTAGATCTTTTGAGCGACCGTGAGACAGCGACCCGAAAACAGTCTCGCTGCTGGCACTCGGCACCATCGTCGGGACGAATAAACGGTGTTTAAGTCAGGCCGACCAATAGGCCCGAGTATGGACGATCGAACCTACACCGCGGAGGCCGAGCCCGGCGAGGACGTAACGATCAAAGGCTGGGTACACGAAATCCGCGACCTCGGTGGCATCGCATTCAGTATCGTACGGGATACGACCGGCAAGATCCAGGTCAAATTCGAGAAAGACGAGATGGACGACGAGCTAGTCGAGACCGGCCTGGGTGTCCACCGCGAGAGCGTCGTCGCGGTCACGGGCGCTGTCGAAGAGGAAGAGCGCGCCCCGACGGGCGTCGAGATTGTCCCCGAGTCGGTCGAGGTCATCGCCGAGGCCGACCCCGAACTCCCGTTGGATCCCTCCGGAAAAGTCGACGCCGAACTCTCGACGCGGCTGGACAACCGGACGCTGGACCTTCGCAAGCCCGCAGTCAAGGCGGTCTTCGAGATCCGCGCGGAGGTCCTCCGGAGCGTCCGTGAGGCCTTCCGCGAGGTCGACGCGACCGAGATAAACACGCCCAAGATCGTCGCTACAGGCACCGAGGGCGGGACCGAGCTGTTCCCGGTCACCTACTTCGGTCGCGAGGCCTTTATGAACCAGAGCCCGCAGCTGTTCAAGCAGCTGATGGTCGGCTCCGGGCTGGAGCGGGTCTTCGAGGTCGGCCCGATCTTCCGCGCGGAGGAACACAACACGCCGCGACACCTCAATGAGGCGACTTCCATCGACTTCGAGTCAGCGTTCTTCGATCACACCGAGGCGATGGATGTCTGCGAATATGTTGTCAAGGCCGCCTATAAGGGGGTCGCCGAGAACTGCCAGCGTGAACTGGAAGCGCTCGATCTCACGGACGACTTCGAGGTGCCTGACGGCGAGTTCCCGCGGCTGACCTACGAAGAGGCCCTCGAGCGCATCAACGCGACTGGCGAACTCGACGAGCCGCTGGTCTGGGGTGACGACCTCTCGACAGAGGCAGAGCACGTCCTCGGCCAGGAGGTCGGCGAGCATTACTTCATCACCGACTGGCCCAGTGAAATCAAACCGTTCTACATCAAGGACTACGACGACGACGAGGAAATCTCGACGGGCTTCGATATGATGCACCCGTCGATGGAGCTGGTCTCGGGCGGTCAGCGTGAGCACCGCTACGACCACCTCGTCGACGGCTTCGAACAGCAGGGGCTCGACCCGGAGGCCTTCGAGTACTACACCAAGATGTTCAAGTACGGTATGCCGCCCCACGCCGGCTGGGGCCTCGGCGGCGAGCGCCTGGTTATGACGATGCTCGGGCTCGATAACATTCGTGAGGCCGTGATCTTCCCGCGAGATCGCCAGCGACTAAGCCCCTGAGGCGAACAAAGTGAGTCTCGGATGCGAACGGGAGGCAACGCGACCCGTGAGCAGGGCGCCAGTCTGAGAGCTAGAATTCTCTGCACCGCTCTTCGCGGGGAAAAACATTCAACTGTTGGACAGCCGTTCGTTCACGTATGAGTGCAGATACTGGTGACTCGGAAAAAGAGGAACCGTCGATTCCGGTCAACATTTCACTCTCGTTAGGGGATGACGGTGAATTGTGGGTGGCACGCGACGAAGACACCGGGGTCACGACGCAGGGAAAAACTCGTCACTCCGCGCTGGAAAACCTCGACGAAGCGGTAGCTGGCTACCACGGTGCCGGCGAGCAGCCAACCGACGAACAGCTCCGTGACATTGGGGTTGATCCGAGACAGAACACGAGCCAGTCTCTCGACGATTCAAACCTGTTCGAGTGACCGATGACTTGTGGGCCGTTCTCTGGACGCGACGTGGTTAAAGTAATGGTAAACAGCGGGATCTACGAGTGGGACCGGACGAACGGCGACCACGCCATACTTCGGTGGGACCCACCAGATGACCACGATGCGGCGGCTCGTACTGTTCCCGTCCCACTCCACGAAGAGCTCGATACGGGGACCTTGCGGAGCATCGCAGATCAAGCTGGCGCACAGGATTTCGATGCCTTTTGTGAATGGATCGACCGGAATCGTTGAGGCAAACTCGTACTCGCATCGCTTCGAATGATTTGGTGCGACAGTGCGTCAATTGTCGTCACAAGTGTACGGAACCTGTAGCAGCAGCGAGCGGACAGACATCACAGTTCGCCGATCGCGGCGGACTTCAGCTGCCCAGTCAGCTGGATGCCGTGATCGTCAAGTCGCGAGACGATCCGCTTTGCCTGTCCAGCCGAGAGATATTTGTCCTCGACTGCGGCACGAACCACGATGCCGAACGAACCAGTGACCGACGCACCGAGTCCCTCCGCAAGCGCCCGCAAGCGTCGGTCGTCCGATAGCACCAACACAGTTCGATCCTCATCGATCGACTCGTCGAACAACCCGCCGAGCAACGCCGCCTCGTATCCGGCGGCATCGAGCCCCAAGGCGCTGGCGGCCTGCTCGCGGACCTCAGGCCGGACGGAGGTGATGACCGTCGACGCTTCGATAAACTGCGCGAGGTTGGTCGCGGCGGGCTCGGTCGTGATCTGGGCGCGGACCGCCGCCGGCACGACGATCGCACCGTCAAAGTACGTCAACAGGTCGAGTTCGCCGATCTGGCCGAGATCATACAGCACCGTCGGTCCGACGTGGACGAACGTCATAGGTCGATGGCGGTCGCGGCGTCGTCGGTTAACTCTTCGGGGGTGTACTGGGCGGTGAGGTTCTTCTCGTGGGCGATCTCCAGCCAGTCAGCGACGGTACAGTCAGCGATATCGGCGGCCTCGCCGATCGAGACCTCGCCAGTCTGGTAGCGCTCGACAGCGACTCGGATCCGGAGTGTCTCCAGGCCTTCCTGTAAGGCCTTCTGGATCGTCGTCTCGTCGTCATCCCCGAGCAGGTCGGCGACAGCTTTCACTTCGGCGGCTGTCTCCTCGGATACCTCGGTACTGAGTGTCGGCATATACTCGCTTGTATAGCTGAAGCGGCCTTGAAGATGTGGGCTCGCCGTCGGCGCAAGCGACCGTCCCGCAACCACCTCGCTTTTGTCCGTCCACACGGACGTTCGAACGATGACCGACGAGGCGACAGCGTTCGTCCCTGGGCACGTGACTGGTTTCTTTACGGTCCACCGGGACGACGAGCCGACGACGACCGGTTCACAGGGGGCAGGGATAACCCTCGCTGACGGCGTCTGCGTGACTGTCGAGCGAGCCGACGATCGACGCGTCGAACTGAACGGCCGGCCCGCCAGTATCGAAGCCGTCGAGACCGTCCTCGATACGTTGGCCGTTGAGGCGGCTGTCATCGCCGAAACTGATCTTCCGATCGGGTCGGGATTCGGGATTTCCGGGGCGATGGCACTCGGCGCGGCACTGGCAACCAACGCCGTCTACGAACGCGAACTCTCCAGAAGCGAACTCGTCACGATTGCCCACGGCGCGGACGTCAGGGCCGGGACCGGACTGGGCGACGTCGTCGCGCAGGCGGCTGGCGGTATGCCGATCCGGCTCGAACCGGGCGGGCCACACCACAATAAAATCGACGCCGTCCCCTACCGCCCGCGAGTCGAGTACGTCACCTTTGGCGAACTCGACACCAGCGAGGTGATCGGCGGGGACACTGACCTGCTCAGCAAAGCGGGCACGGAAGCGCTTTCGCGGCTTGTCTCTGAACCCACCCCTGAACAGTTCACCTACGCCTCTCGCCGGTTTGCACGCGAGTCAAACTTGTTGACCGACCACCTTCGGACGGTCATCCAGGAGGTGAGCGAGGCCGGCGGTGAAGCCGCGATGGCGATGCTCGGTGAGACCGTCTTCGCGTTCGAGACTGGGCTCTCCGATGCCGGATACGACACCGAGACCTGCCGGGTCGACGCTGCCGGTGCGCGACTCGTCTGAATCGAGCTGTCTCTGGGGTATGGCGACCTCAGAGGTCAAATACGTCCTGCAGTTGGCGTTCGAGTTCGTCCGTATATGCCGCATAGACGTCTGCAAGTTCTGTTGTGTCGTGTTCCGTCTCGGGAGCGACACGCTCGATCGCGTCTCCGGGCAACTCGATCCGGAACTGTCCGTCGCCCTCGTAGAACGGCTCGCTCTCAGCTAGGGTGTACTGGTCGATCGCGTGGATGAGCCCGGAGTCGTACCGTTCGGACATCACATCGAAGGCACTCTTATACGCCTGCTGAAGTTCGGGGAAGTAGTGCTCGTACTTGTCCTCGAAGCGCTCTGGATCGAAGTCGGTCATCGGTCGATAGTTAGCGTCCGCGGACAAAAAGCGGGCGGTACCTACAATTGCAGCCGCTGGGCGCGCTCGCGAAGCGTCTCGGCACGCGCTCGAATCGCTTCTCGCTCGCTGTCGTCTTTGTTCTCCAGATGGTTGTACACCAGCCCCATTCGGTGGTTGTCCGCGAGGTGCTCGGCGTTGCGATCCAAGAAGTCCCAGTACAGCGTGTTGAACGGGCAGGCCCTCTCGCCGGTGGTCTTGGTCTTGTAATAGGGACAGTCGCTGCAGTAATCGCCCATCTTGTCGACGTAGTTTCCAGAGGAGACGTAGGGTTTCGTCGAGAGGACGTCTGTGCCGAACGTTCCCATACCGACGACGTTCGGGGTCGTTACCCAGTGATAGGCGTCGACGTAGGCCGCGTGGAACCAGCGATTCAGCTCTTGTGGCTCGACGCCAAGCAGCGTCGCGAAGTTCGACAGGACCATCAGCCGTTCGATGTGGTGTGAATACCCTCGCGTTCGAACCCCCTCAATCACGTCCGCGAGACAGGCCATCTCGGTTTCCCCTGTCCAGAACAGTGGCGGTAGCGATTCGGTCTGCTCGAGCTGGTTTGCCTCGGCAAGCTCGGGCATCTCTCGCCGGTAGACGTGGCGCATAAACTCCCGCCAGCCAAGCACCTGTCGGACAAACCCCTCGACGCTGTTCAGCGGTACGTCCTGCTCGTGATAGGCCTCGATCACTCGCTCGATCGCTGTCCGTGGATGGAGTAGTCCGAGGTTGATTGCGGGCGAGAGCAGCGAATGGTGTAGTGCCCACTCGTCGGCGACCAGCGCGTCCTGATAGGGGCCGAACTCCGCAAGTCGGTCTGCCACGAACGACTCCAGTACAGACGTGGCCTGCTCGTGAGTCACTGGCCACCGAAAGGGGCCCGGCTCAGCCCACCCACCGCCGTAGGATGGCTCGTCGTAGCTGCCGTCGAACGTCTCGGCGACCCACGACTGTACGTCTTGAGTCGTTTTATCGGGTTCGAACACGGGCGGATCAGGCGGTTCGTAGTTCGCCGGTGGCGTCTGGCGATTCTCCGCATCGTAGTTGTACTCGCCGCCGACTGGCTCGGAACCGTCCATTAGATAGCCGGTCTCGTGGCGCATAAACCGGTAGAAGTCCTCGTGACGGTAGCTCGACCGATCGTCGGCCCAGTCGTCGAACTCCTCGGGTGAGCAGAGAAACAGTTCGTTCTCGACAACGGTAAGCTGTCCACCATAGCGCCCGACGAGTTCGCGCAGTCGCTCGCTGGCCCGGTCGCTTGGCGGCTCCATCACGACGAGTTCGTCCTCAGGGTGGGCACCAAAGTGCGCCTCGATTCCGTCGGCGAAGTGCTCAATCTGTCGGTACTCGACGACCCGGCCTGACTCCCGGAGCCGGTCTCGGAAGTGGCGCATTGCGCTGAACACGAGTGTGAGCTTGTGTGGGTGATACGGCAGCTTTCGAGCGAACTCCGTCGACTCGATCAGCAAGACGCGATCGTCAGGGCGGTCGGCCAGCGGACCGACGCTTGCATTCAATTGATCGCCCAGAACGAGGACGGTCATAGTATCGCTACAGAACGGAGCGACAAAAACGCCCGCTTCGCCGCGGGTGTACTGTGACGTTCGACCGATCAGAATATTTCCTCGGGGTCGACTTCAGTCCGGTCACGGCGGGAGACGATCAGGTCATCGAGTGCCTCGCTCAACTGGGTCTCGTTGGGTAATGCGTGGATTTCACAGTCAAAAGCGACTGATTCGGTCGTAATCCTCGATTCGATTGTGTACGCGTGGGTCTGGAACGGACCGAGTTGCTCGGTGACCAACTCGATCAGCGTCAACTCCATATCGTCGCTGAACTCAGGCGGAGTGTGATCAACCGAGGTTTGCAGGACGTTCGCCCAGCCGTCGATGAACCCTGAGGCCATATTGTTGCCGAGTTCTTCGAGGGCACTTTCGTGCATCTCGGTGAGCCCGTCCCCGTCTGGATCCATCGGGAGCATTGCATCGGCCACTCGCTGAGCAGACTCTTCGGGGAACATAATCGCTAGATGGCCGCTGGGCTTGCCTTCGAACGCCAGGGTCGTTCCGATGTAGGAATCAGCGTCTAGACTGGCAGAGATGTCGTCGATCGGGGTGAAATTAATCCCGGAGATCTCCGTGTCCGTCTCGATGCCAGTAAACGCCGTGATTCGGTCAGCCGCGGCCTCTGTGCCGGCCCGTGTGAGATCGCTGAACACCGAGAGCTTGTCCAGCGCGAGTGGTGTCGACGCGCTTGACTCTTCGTCAAAGAGGGTGCTTTCTTCGGCCGCGTCCGCACTGAACGCCCCGTCTGTCGCATCCACCCCACCGTCGCCGAACCCATCCATCTCGGGCGTGTCCTCGGCATTGCTCATTCCGAACGCTTCCCCACTCGTCTCTGTGTCCGCCTCCTCGTCTGAGGCTGTATCACTGGCCAGAAGTGTCTCCAATGACCCTGTATCGGGGACGAGATACAGTTTGACCCGACCGGGACTGTCGACAGCGTCGATACTGCCCTGCAGGAGTGGTGTGCTGTTGGCATCCTCGCTCACTGATCCCAAGCCGAAGTCGTGGGCGGCCGGATCAGGAACGTATGTGACAGTTCCGACTGCCAGGTCATTGT
>JBEQBN010000047.1:0-7227 GCA_041639775.1 Halapricum sp. | reverse complement strand
TCGAACCGCGACAGGAGCTTCTTGACAGCGTACTCGTCGCCTTCCTTGCCCTCGAAGTCCCACATCTGCTCGTCGGCTCCGAGATGTGAGTACGCGTAGTACGCCTCCTGAATCTCGTCTTCGCCCTCTATCACGTCGCCTTCCGCGAAGAACGGAACCGTCGCGTTGTCCGGGTGCTGTGTGCTCAACACGCGCGGTGGATTCGGCATATATTACCGTCTCTCGAACGGTCATATAGCAGTTTCTATCCCGCTTGCCTCTCGGAGGCACAACCGGTTGCACAGATCGTCGACAGCGACACGATAATGAGTGTCTAGCCCTCAGTGTACGTGTATGGAACAGAACGTCGGTTCCCTTGATAAGAACGTTCGTATCGCTATCGGTGCGGTTGCCGGAATCGTGTCGCTTGCAATACTCGGTGGACAGGTCAGCCTGCCGGAGATTGCGTCACCAGTCTTAGGTATCGTCGCAGTTATGATGCTCGGGACGGCGCTGACTGGCACCTGTGGGTTGTACTCGGTGCTCGGTATCGACACCTGCTCGGTGTGATCGGTCCTAGCCGCGTTGTACCGCGTTGAGTGTGCTCCCGACGGCCGCCAGCAGTGAAACGCGCCCTCGGTGTCTGCTATTGCTCGGGGTGGATCGGTCCGTCGAATCCGCCACGAACGAGCGGTTTCGCGATGTGGCGTCTCGCAACTGGCGGGACCTCATACCACCCGACTTCCAGGTCACGATCGATCTCGCGCTTGACTTTCCCGTCTGCACTCGTCTTGCAGTCTCGACACCGATAGCCCTGGCCCTGGCCGGCGCTCTCCATAGAGCGCCCACACTCGGGGCAGTCCGGCGTCGCCGATTCGGTCACACGCAGGTCCCACACCGCGAACTTCTCCAGTTTCAGGGTCCCCTCACTCACTTCGCCACAGACAGTCACGTCATCGCCGACTCGCAGCGCCCGTACCCGGTCGCGAAAACGCTTGGTCGGTTCGAACGCGGCACACTCAAGCGTGTGTGTGCCATCGCCGACTGTCAAGAACACGTGGCCGCCTGTACGGGTCTCCGGAGGCGCAACGACTGTTCCATCGACGCAGTACGCACGTCCGTCAGATACGTCGCTGATAGCCGCTGGTTCGAGGTGAGCGTCGGTTCCCTGGTTGGTCACAAAGAGGTGTCGACTGGCTACTGGTTCGCTCCCGATCTGCTCGGCGACGCGTTCGACCGCATCCGAATCGTCGCCCCGGATCCCATAGAGAATCGGACCTGGTGTGTGTGGGACACAGACTGCCTGATCCTCGCCGCGATCGACTGTGTCCCAGGCTTTGGGATAGGCGTTTTCAGCGGCCGCGAACACGGACTCGTGATCGACTACTCGGTCAGTGCCCCACCGCTCGCGCTCGCGATAGCTGATCGACTCGTAGGTCCACTCCTCGAAAGCCCGCCAGGCACCGACCGCGGCCAGTGCCCCGATCAACCCGCGACCGTTGCCCTGCGAGAGCGTCGCAAAGTCGTGGCGGTCGGCCAACCTGCGGGCGTCATCGAGATCGTGGTATGTCCTGATCGCCTTGCTGGCGAACTCGGCTACGTCGTCGGGTATCTCTCCTGGTTGGCCCTCAGCGACGACGGCGCCAGGGTTGGTTCGAGGGTCCTCAGTCTCGGCCAGTCCGATCACCTCACCGATGAGACTGCCGGCCGTCTCGACATCGGCGTCGGTGTGGACCGCCAACGCAGCGTTGCCCCGCGTCTTGTGCTCGACGGCAGGGTTAAGCCGAACCAGAAGCGTTCGGTTGACGTTCCAGCCTGCGTCTTGCAGTCGCCTCGCGAGTCTGGCGGCGACGTAGGTCGTGCACATCCCGCGATCGCGAGAATCGGTATCGTCTAAGCCGACGACAGTCACGCCCGATGGTACTCGATTGTGCTACTAATAGTGATCGTTGTACGCTGTTCGGAACTGACCGCACGGCTTATCGGTCCTATCGGATAGATACCAGAACGTCCACTACAACGACTGTCGGGCCGTCCCCAGGTATTTACGCGACGGTTCCTAACTGTATTTGAGAGATAATGGTTGATGCGGATGCCCTCACCGAGGGTGTCGACGACAACCCAATCGCTCAGGTCACCGAGCAGTTCGTCACCTACGTCGAACTGGTCGCTGCGGCCGTGTTCGCGCTACTATTTGGTATTGGTGTCGTCGATCTTATGATTCAAATCGGAGATGCTGTCCTGACCGGCTCAATCACTGACCCGCTCGTCGTGATCGGGTTCATCGACACAGGGCTGTTGTTGCTCATCATCGTCGAGGTCTACCAGACGGTGATCGCCTACACGACCAAAAGTGGTACTACCGAGATCGTCCGGCTGGTGATTTACACCGGCGTGATCGCGATGGTCCGGAAAGCCATCGTTTTCCGCGCCAGCGAGTACCCGACAACCGCCGACGCCCTCGCCGCTGCCGTCGCATATACCGTCCTTTTGCTCGGTCTGGGCGCATTGCTCGTCATTCAACGCTAATTGTCATTCCGCGTTTGTGCGGCTATTGTCCGTGTCCACTTCGATCATCGGCGGTCCACAGCACAGCGGCGTCTCTATTGCGGGCGAAACCACCGGCTATTCGATCTATGAGCACTTCTATATCAATTACGGGGGCGCTTGCGTAGAAAACCGCAATACGCCGCTTCTCCACCTGCCGCAAACCATATATGCGATGAACTACTTACGTCTAGCCCGAGATACAGATGTCCCGATCCGCACTGGTCGAGAACGTGATCGCGATGCTTGAGGACGCGGGGTTCCTCGTCAGCGACCGGTGTGCGATCCGCCCGAAGAGTTTCGACGTGGCCGCCCGGCGGGGGCGGGATACCGTGCTAGTGAAGATTCTCGGTAATATCGACGCATTCGACGGCCGAACCGGCGCGGAGATGCGTCGGCTGGGAGAGTACCTCCGGGCGACGCCGATTGTCATCGGGTTGCGCACCCGTGACGAGGATCTCAAGCCAGGCGTGGTCTATTTCCGTCACGGAGTTCCCGTCCTCTCGCCTGACACTGCGTTGGATCTGTTCGTTGAGGAAGTACCACCGCTGATCTACGCTGCACCCGGCGGACTGTACGTCAACATCGACAGCGAGATTCTCGAGGACGCTCGCCAGGAACGCGAGTGGAGCCTCGGCAAACTCGCCAAGGAACTCGGCGTCTCCCGGCGAACGGTCTCGAAATACGAGGACGGGATGGACGCAAGCGTGGACGTCGCTGCCAAACTCGAGGAGCTGTTCGACGCGCCGCTGACCTCACCAGTCGAGGTGCTTGACGGCACCGACGAGATTCGTGACGACGAGCCAACGCCTGATGACCCCGATGTCGATCCCGAGGACGAGTCGATCGTCACAGTGCTCACACGTGTCGGCTTCGATGTCCACCCGACCGAGCGTGCACCGTTTAAGACGGTCAGCGAGAACGAGCAACGTCGCCAGCAGATGCTAACCGGCCACTCTGAGTTCACCGAGACCGCCGAGAAACGCGCTCGAATTATGTCTTCAGTCGGCGAAGTGACCCAGACCACGTCCGTCTATGTCGTCGAGCGGGCAACCCGAGAAGCCGTCGACGGGACGGCTCTGATAGAAGAATCTGAGATGGAGGCGATCGACGACGCCGACGAACTTCGGGACCTCATCCGCGAGCGTGCCGACGGATCGGCCGACTAGCCCAATGTGCGTCAGTTCGACAGTTCCCGACAACATTAAGACTGCTTGCACCACTTTCACAGCCATATGGAGTATACCCTCTCGATCGAGAACACACCGGAGACCGTCTCTGGCGGGACCGGGATCCTGCTTGTCCACCCCAGTACCGGTGAAACTGATCGGATCGACACGGAGTTTCTCGGCACTGACACCGACCGTATGCTGATCGTCTCGACACGTACGAGCGCTCGTGAGGTCGAGCAGAAACTCGAACACTACGCCGTCGACGAATCGAAGGCGACGATCCTCGATACCCTGTCGGTTGAACGGGGCTACACCCGTCGCCGGACCGATCACGTCCAGTATGTCACCGCGCCGGACAACCTCGATGAGATCGTCGAACAGACTCGCAAATTCCTCGAAGAAACCGACGGCAAGCGCCGCATATCGGTCGATTCCGTCACTGAAATGGCATACTACGCCGACGAGGACAGCGCTCGCGAGGCCGTCGAATCGCTGCTAGACCTGCTCGCGGAACACGACGCTGTTGGACTGTTCCACCTAGCCGAAAGCGTCCACGACGCGGACGTGCTCGCGGGCTATCGCGACCTGTTCGACGGAACGATCGACCTCGCGGCGGACGGGACTGTGACCACGTCGTTCTGAGGCGGACTGGCCGCCGGCACACCTCATACTGGTGGCTATACGTTCGTAAAGATATCTGGCACGACGGCGTGCCAGATCATTTCGAAATGGTATAGCCACCAGTATCACGAACTGGCGATCGGTCCCCTCCTGTCGGCACGTTTCCGGCCTGCGACCGGATCCCGTCACGATTGGTGGTCCTGTGCCCAGCGGTCGCGCTTCCGTCCCGCGTATCGATAGAGGACCCCTCCGAGTACCAGCACGACGCTCCCGACAGTGAGAAACGCTGTCTGGGCCGCCCAGCCGTTCGATCCAAACACGCCGATCGATCCGGCGTCCGTCCCCAGGATCGCTCGCCCGATGACGATCAGTGACGGTGTCAACGCGAGCGTCGTGCCAAGAACGACAAGCCCGGCCGCGACAATCGCGCTCGGAACCGCGAGTCGCGAAAGCGCCATCGCCGGCAGCAACCAGCCGACAAGATAGGCGAGACTGGACAGCCACAGCGGAAGCGAGACGATCGATCCGACGACGAACAGCACGACTGGGGCCATCGGGACGGTAATAGCCAGCGCGACCACCAACAGGACCCACTGGGGCATATACCCTCCCTCGGCGATGTCGAGATCGCCCAGATCAAGCTCCGTGTCTTCAAACAGTGCGTCGGCGGCCGCATCGGTCAGTCTGCCGTCCTCGTCGAGAAAGACGAGTCCACACTCAGGGCACGCCCCGTTGTGGTCCGTGATCGACGACCCACATCGCGGGCACGTCGCGTCAGGACTGGGGTCCTCGCGTTCATCGCTCATCTGTCTCCCCCGCGCTTGTCGGTCATCGACTGTCTTTCGGTTCGGGCGTATTTCAGAATCGGGGTCGCTGCCCTACTGGCTCGTCAGCCCACCGTCGGCCACGAGCGCCTCCCCAGTGACGAATGACGCGTCCTCCGAACAGAGCCAGACGGCGGCGTCGCCGATCTCCTTGGGCTCGCCGAGCCGTCCGATCGGCGTCGCAGCGATCGCCTGATCGACGGCCTCGTTGTCGCCTGACGAGCGGTCGACCATCGGCGTGTCGATGACGCCCGGACAGATGGCGTTCACTCGAACACCCGCTTCACTGTATTCCAGTGCCGCGGTCTTGGTCAGCCCGATGACGCCGTGTTTGGTGGCGACGTATGGACTGATCTCGGGGAAACCGACTTTCCCGGCGATCGAGGACGTGTTGACGATCGAGCCGCCGCCGTCCTCGAGCATAACCGGAATCTCGGCTTTCATCGACTGGAAGACCCCTTTCAGGTTGACGTCGATCACCTGCTCCCAGTTGTCCATCGGCTGGTCGGTCGTCGGTTCGTTCGCCCCTTCGATGCCGGCGTTGTTGAACGCGAAGTCCAATCCACCGTAGGTGTCGACTGCCGCGTCGACCATTGCCTGTACGTCTTCGAAGTCACTGACGTCAGTCTCGACGAAGATTGCCTCGCCGCCCATCTCCGTGATCTCCTCGACGGTCGCTTCGCCGTCCTCGACGTTCACGTCGGCGGCGACGACACTTGCTCCCTCCTCGGCGAATCGTAGTGCCGCTGCGTAGCCGATTCCTGTACTCGCACCTGTAACTATCGCGACGCTGTCGCTGATGCCATCCATATTGCTCACGTCCGGCGGCCGGACGGATCGATCTACAGCCGGCCGATACATATACGTGAGGGTCACATGTCATCTTTCAGGAGTTCGGGTAGAAAGCTATACCCGGGCCGGAGACGACGCACCGATATGCGACTGGAGGACTACTGGGGCGTCGGGCCAAAGACCAGCGAGTTGCTGGCGGAGGAACTCGGTGTCGAAGCCGCCGTCGAGGCGATCGAGAACGGTGACGTTCGGACGTTGACCGAGGCTGGACTGAGCCGCGGTCGCGCGACGCGGATCCTCCGCCGTGTCGAGGGCGGACCCGCGATGGACGCTCTCGCTACGCGGGATACCCGGGAGGTGTACAAGGACCTGCTTGAAGTGATCGGCCGCTATGCCGTTACCGATCACGCCGCCGACCGGATCCGCCTGCTGACGCCGCTTGCCGAGCGCGCCGCAATCGAAGACCGACTGACGGACGTGATCGAAGCCAGAGACACCTGGGCACGGCTGGACGACACAGACAGAGAGACCGTTACGGACGCCTTCGAAGCATACGAACGACTGGACGGCGAGCAATCCGCCGTCCGGGCCGCCCTCGCATTGCTGGATGCGGGTCTCGATTCGGGTGTGTTCGCACCGCTCGGTGATCTCGATATCGACACGCTCGCCGACGGGGCAGACGCGCTGGCCACCCTCGAAGGGGACGGGACCGTCGCAGACGGCGCTGACGAGCGACTAGATCGGCTCGAATCACAGCTCGGAACAGTCGAAGACCTGGCAGCTGACAGCGACGCAGTTGTCGAAACCGTCCGGGACGAGATCCGGACGTCGGACGCCTTCGAAGAAGGTGTCCTCGATTACGTCGTGAGTGAGACTGACGTCGATATCGAGCGGGTCCGTGCCGCGATGCCGTCCGACGCCGCCGACGCACGGGACTTCGTCGCGGAGGCGCTCCGGTCGCTCGCCGATGATCTCCGTGGAGCCGTCGACGAGCGTGCCGAAACTGTCGCGGAAAACGCTCGGGACACAATAGCAACTGCCCGTCAGGAGATCGACGCCGCTGTCGAAGCCGTCGATGATATCGCGCTGTTGCTATCGCTGGCTCGCTTTGCGATCGATTTCGGTTTGACCGAACCGGAGCTCGTTACTAATGGGGATGTCCTGGCAGTCGAAAGCGCCCGCAGTCTCTTTCTGGAGGCCGCCGGCGAGTCAGTCCAGCCGGTCGACTACGCTGTCGGTGACCACCAGCTACAGTATTCGACGGCAAACGCTCCGCCGAGCGGCGATCGTGT
>JBEQBN010000046.1:0-7251 GCA_041639775.1 Halapricum sp. | reverse complement strand
TCGACGGCCTCCCTGTAGGCCTCGAAGCCGTGGGTGTACTCCTCGACGAACGTCTCGTCGTACAGCCCTTCTTCGATGATGACGTTGGCCATTGCAAGTGCCAGCGCGCCGTCAGTCCGGGGTTCGACCGGCAGCCACACGTCGGATTTCTTTGCGGTCTCGGTGTAGACCGGATCGATCGTGACGATTTTCGCGCCGCGCTCGCGGGCCTCGAGAAGTTGTTTGGCTTCCCACTGGCCGGCGAAACTTTCCAGCGGGTCGCGACCCCACACCAAGATGTACTCGGTGTTGGGATAGTCGATCCAACGGATGTTTCCGCCGCCAAGCCCCATCAGCGTACCCGTGACGGCCATCGAGCCGAAACAGGTCGGCGTCGGGTGGGGAACGTGGTTGGGACAGCCATAGAGGTTTCGGAACAGCGTGCTGAAGACCCCGGAGGTCCCCCAGCCGTGGAACTCGATCAGCGAGGCAGGATCCAGTTCGTCGAGTCGCTCGGCCGCATAGGAAATCGCTTCGTCCCAGTCGACCTTCTGGAGGTCGCCGTCTTTGCGGACGTGGGGCTGTTTGATCCGTTCGGGCGAGTAGGCCTTCTCCAGTTGGGAGAGACCTTTCGGACAGAGCGTCCCTTTCGTTCCCTCGCCGGCGCTGCCGCGCGGATGGCCGTCGATGCCGTGGAGCTCCGTCGCTTCGCCGTCCTCGTTGAGCGTCACTTCCATACCACAGGCCTTGTGACACTGCCAACAGTTGCCGTAAGCGGTGTCGGCCCCGCGAGTCAGCGACGCCGAAGACGAATCCGAAAGGATCGACCCACAACCGGCGGTGCTGGCAACGGCGCCCGCCGCCGCGGTCTTCAACAGTGAGCGACGTGTCAGCCCACTCTCCGAATCGTGTTCGCTCACGACTCGTCCCTCCCGTTGGCGACTGGCCGGTTGTCCTCGCCGAACTCCTCAACCAGCGCGTCGTGATACTTCTCGTAGAACTCGTCTTCGCTCATCTCACCGTCTGCGTACCGCTGGGCGTCTTTGCCCAGTCGCTCGCCGAGTTCTTGATCGAACGCATCGGCAGCCAGATCAGTATCCGGTATCGCATCGGTGGGCGACTCGTGGTCCGCGTCGGTCGTGTGTTCGGTCACGGTAATCCCTCTCTCTATAGATAGACCCGGATATCCGATAGGAGTTCATTCGAACCAAATGAGGGTTTTAAGTGCTAGAGCGTATCCAGCCGATACGATAACCAGTACATAAACCGGCTCAACGTCGAGAAAATCACAGTCTGGTGATGGTCACGACTTTCCGTTTTAAATATAATGAACGACCGAAAGGGATGGTCGGGAGAGACTACCGGCTGTCGGTCTCGGAGACGACGACTGTGTCTTCGCCCTTCTCGATCTGGAGCCAGGATTCACTCTCCCGGTCGTAGATTACGAGTGCGTCCGTGCCGGTACAGATGAAATGCAGCTCTCGATGCTGGTATCGGTCGCTGATGTCATCGACGATTTCGACCATCTCATCGATCTCCAGGTCGAGAAACTCGGCTGAGAGTTCGGCTGACAGGTCATCGACGAGGTCTTCCGGTAGTGAATCTGTTTGAGTCATCTATCGCTCACATCTGTCAGTACGTGTCTCGACCGAATAACTCCAGCGTCGAATAGTTGAAGTTTTTATATACTCAGTGGTGGTCGCTGTTCACTCCGACTGGGGCAAGTGATTGCGGATGACTTTCGATTCGGCCGCCTGAAGTCGATGTGAGACAGCCGACTTGCCGACATTGAGCTCCGCGGCTAGCTCCGAAAGGGTCGCCTCCCGCGGTTGTGCGTAATACCCGCGTCGGACGGCAAGCAGCAACGCTTCCTGTTGTTTGTCCGTCAACAGGCCGAAATCGCACAGGATCGGCGCAGTGCTGAACATATCATCATCGAGACGGACGACACGTTTGAGACGTGCGGGATAGCCCATCTCGTCGAGGCACGACAGCATTTCGGGGATGCTCGTGCGGTCAGCCGGATGAACAGTGATCAACAGCGAGTTACCGGCTGTACCGGTGACGTGAGGTACACAATCGTGTTCGAAAAAGACATCGGCGAGACAGCGCTCGCCCATCGGTTGCTCGATGTGCGTGACTGAGATCTCGTCGCCACCCGTGACGACGTCCGAACGGCAGGTGCCCCCCATCTGGTGAAGGTCGACGTCGAGCACCGGTTCGTCGAGAGCGACGAGCTTACAGTCGTTTCCCACGTCGACTTCGATGACGATCCAGAGCGGTCGACGGTCAGTTCCGGGTTGTTCGCTCCGATTCGAGACAGCAGGTGCGGGTGAAGTCATAGGTGCGTGCCTGGATAGCCGGAAATAGGGCACCTCGATGGAAAGCGACCAGGCACAACTATTGTATCTCTTATACCCGACTTGAGAGCCAGCCTTTATTCACCCGGTCGCCTGAGATACGGATAGATGCTCAGCCCCGAGATGGAGGATTACCTCAAGGCGATCCACGAACATCAGCGCGAGACGACGGGGCCAGTCTCGACGTCGACAATTGCCGAGAGTATGGACGTGACGCCGCCGACGGCGACGAGTATGATGGAAAAGTTAGAGGATCGCGGGCTCGTCGAGCGGGAGAAATACAAGGGCGTGCGACTCACCGAGGAAGGTGAGACGATCGCGACTGAGGTCATTCGCCACCACCGCTTGCTCGAAACGTATCTCACTGACAGACTCGGGTTCGACTGGACGGCCGTCCACGAGGAAGCCGACCGGCTTGAACACCACATCTCCGAGGAGTTCGAGCGCCGCGTCGCGGCACAACTCGACGATCCGGACGTCGATCCGCACGGTGATCCAATTCCCAGCGACACGCTCGAACCACTTGAAGAGTGTGTCGGCACCGCTCTCAGCGAGTGCCAAGACGGGCGGGAAGTCAAAGTCACGAGAGTCCGGGACCGTGATCCCGACGAACTGGCATATCTCGCCGAGGTCGGCATTGGCCCCGGAACGACACTGACTGTCGTCGACACACCCCCAATCGGGCTGATCGAGGTCGAACTCGAAGACGGCACGCAGGTCTCGCTGCCCGAACACGTCGCCGTGACGATTCGTGTCGACGCCACCGGGTAACTGGGATTCACATCCTACAAGTCCCAGCCCGCACAGCAAAGCGAGCAGGAACGTCTAGCTTCGGTTCAAATTCCAGCCCCACCGGAACCCAGTGGGAGAAGAAGACTGCCTCGGGAACTACCCCATCACGCTCACATAATACTGATCTGCTGATACGACGCAGTCAGGGAATGAGGATCAGCGAAGGGTGAACGGCAGAGACAGTATCCCGACAGTTATGCCAAGAACTCAGCGAAAGGGCCAGCAAGGAAGTCGATGAACGAGTCAATGCCCAGATACAGTGAGATGATCAGCACGACGAGTACTGGAACCCGAACCGTCCAGAGCCAGACCGTGCCAATACCTGAGAAGGAGCCGATCCCTTTGCTAAGTTCGGCGAGTGCTTTGTCGGAATAGATCCAAGAGACTGCAGTGACAAGCAGGATACCTCCCAGCACCAGCAAGATCTTGGCCGCAAAAATGTCGTACAGATCCACCATCACGGGATCGATCGTGACGGGGACCCCGAGTACAAAAATCAAAGTTCCAATGATAGCGGTCGCTCGCACGCGGGGAACATTGAATTCGTCGATCGCATAAGAGACGACGACCTCGATCAGGCTGACAGCCGATGATAGCGCAGCAATGGCGACCGTCGCGAAGAACAAGACACCAATGGCTCGTCCGAATTGTAGGTCTCCAAGTGCCTCAGCGACACTAATGAAGATCGCTCCAGCACCGGGATCGCCGGGACTGACACCAGCCGAAAAGAGAATTGGAAAGACGATCAGGCCGGTCAAAATAGAGATCCCGGTATTGAAAGCGACGATGGTACCACCGTCGATACCGAGGTTTTCGTCTTCGGAGAGATACGAAGCGTAAGTGATCATTACCCCCATACCGAGCGAAAGGGTGAAGAATCCCTGTCCAGCCGCGGCCGGGACGATACTTTTCCAGTTGTCGATCAGGTATCCGAGATCCGGCGATAGATAGTAGGCGTACGCCTCACCAGCACCGGACAGCGTAGACGCATATACTGCCAAGATAGCAAAAATGGCGATGATTGCGGGCACCATAAGCTTCACACCGAGTTCGATACCGCGCTTGATGCCGAGCGCGACGATCAGGACGACAAGGGCCATAAACAGCGCGTGGAACAAAAGCGCGTCAAGGCCGGACGCGATATCGAGGAAGTACTGCTGTGCAACGGGTGCCTCGTCAGGACCGGCAGTGCCGATATATCCGCCCGTTGCACTGCCGAAGACATATCTGAGGACCCAGCCACCGACGACACTGTAGTAAGAGAGGATGACGAACCCGATGAGAACGAACAAACCACCAAGGTATTTCCAAGCGCCACCAGCGAATTCCCGAATCCCACCGACGGCGTTGAGACCGGTGCTTCGGCCGACGACGAACTCAACCATCATCGCCGGGAAGCCGATCAACACGACAAACGCCAGGTACATAACGATGAACGCGGCACCACCTTCCTGACCGACTTGGAAGGGGAACCGCCAGATGTTACCGAGCCCGACAGCGCTCCCGACCGCTGCGAGAATGAATCCGATGCGGGTCGACCACGTCTCACGCTCCGCGTTTGAATTGCTCATATTTCGTCCGCCCTTGACGACGCCTCTCAATTAAATCATCGATATTTGCCGGAAACTGTCGACAACCGAAACAAACGATAGATCAGTCGGTTTTATCGCACCGGCGGCACTCGATAGTCACGCACGTTCCGTGGCTGTGATCACTGGTACTCCCAGAGCCGGTCGATCCGGTCTTCGATCTCGGGATAGTCCGCCCGTAGGTCCGCGACCGAACGAGCACCGTCAATATTGACGACATAAATCTCGCCGCGACGGTCCCCGTATATGTCCTGGAAATCGTAGACGACGCCGAGGACAGTGACCGAATCTGGAACGTCGTCGCTCTCCCGGAGGAACTGCACCTGTCGGTCGACGTTGTACTCGACGAGTCGGTTGATCGCTTCCTCGCGGTCAAGGTCGTCAGGCAACCTCTTGACGCCGTCCCGGAGACGGGGAGCTAGCAGTCCGATTGAGTGCTCGATCCCCGCGGGTTCCGACAGTCCATCCGTCAGATGATCGTAGGTCGCCGTGACCGCTCCACAGCCAGTGTGGCCGACGACAATTGCGATTTCGGTTCCCGTGTGTTCAATGGGATAGAGGACATCGCCGGAGACAACCTCTCCTTTGGAGGTCTGCTGGATAACTCGGTTGCCGATGTTCCCACAGGTGAACAACTGGCCGGGTCGCTCGTTGTCCCACATCTGATCTTGTAACACGCGGGAATCCGAACAGCAGACGGTGACTGCGTCCGGCCGCTGGCCGTCTTGGACGTCATCGAAGCGCGTCCCGAGCGTCTCTGCGTGTTCACGGTTGCCCTTCAGAAGTTCGAGAATAGTCTGATCCATATAGGCGAGTATACGTAGCCCTCCATTGAGGCTATCGACTGTTATCGAGGGTGTGAGTCACAACCATAGTGTGTGTAAAGCCGGACGGTTTTTCCGCGTGCCGATCGAAGTAACTGATACAATGGGCTTCGGTAGCTACGATGAATCCGAACAGGAGAACCAGCAAAGCGATGCCGACTACGACGATGACGAAGCCATCAACGTCCACGATAATGACCACGACGGGGGCGTCAGCTTCGAATCCGAAGCCGACCAGGACGAACTGCTGGACAAACTCCAGCAGATGAAAGACTAACACTCACTCAAACAACGACTACGCGGGATACGTTTCCGCGAGCGCATCGAGTGCGTCGTGATGCTCGCTCGTGTGCGGGACCGCCAATGGTGAGACACTGACCTTGCCGTCGACGACGGCGCGACGGTCAGTTCCGTTCGCGTCAGGAATAGTACCGTCTGCCATCCGTTCCCAGATCCGATCGTAGAGCTGTACCTGCTCGCCGTCCCGGACCGCGTCCATCTGATACACTTTCGAGGGCTCGGTGATGGCCAGCGGCGCGTGTTCGCCATCTTCGAGCGGACCGTAGTCCCCGCCAGCCATCGGCGCGTTGACGTTCAGGTAGTCGGCGTGATCGAACACGCCGGCACCGAGCGTGTGCTCGGCAAGATAGGCTGTCGCCCGAGTCGCCTCGCTGTAGGCGTCATATTCCGCCGAGATAGACTCGAACGTGATGTCCTCCCGGACTGGGATGTACATCGAGACGGCGATCGCCGGCACGCCGAAGAAAGCCGCCTCCACAGCCGCACTCACCGTGCCGGACCGACCCAGCACGTACGCGCCGAGGTTCGCCCCGTCGTTACACCCCGCGACGACGAGATCGACGTCGGGGACCAGCGCTTCCACGCCAGCGACGACGCAGTCAGCGGGTGTGCCGGCGACCGCGTAGCCGAGTTCGTGATCGGTGACGGTCACCGACTCAGACAGCGCGCGACCGACGGCGCTCTGGTCGCTATCGGGAGCGACGGCAATCACGTCGCCGACATCGGTGAGCGCATCATAGAGGGCCCGAAAGCCCGCCGTCTCGATGCCGTCGTCGTTCGTCAGCAAAATTGTCGGTTCGCCCTCGTCCATACTCTCCTTCCGGCCGGCGACCGCAAAAGCCCACCGCTCGACCCCGTCCCCACACGAACGGTTCAGTGATCGCCGATCGGACCGTTGCGGTCACGCCACACCGAGATCGCGTAACTGCCGAGGAGTCCACACAGGAGACTGTACATCAGCGCGAACACGATCGTCTGTCCGAGGTTCGGCGAGAGAACGACCGCACCGCCAGCGAGTTCCCGTTCGGCGAAAAACGTCCCGAAAACTGCGAGCGCAGTATATCCACCGGAAAACGCGACTGCCGGGAGGACCGCTTCGTGGATCGAATCGGTATCCGAGAGCGTGAGATACGCCAGTGCGCCACCAGCTGCTATCAGTACGATGACGGGCACCAAATAATACAGAAGTTCCGGCTTGTCCTGAGCGTGCTGGATTGGTTGCTGGTACTGGTCGAAATCGAAGATGTAGAGGCTCTGAAACGAAAGAGTGCCTTCTATGTCTGCATTCCACACAACCGTCTGATTTGAACTGAGCAGTTCCGAGTTGACCTGTATCACGCTATTTGGCCCGATATCACTCCAGTTGGTCGTATTCGGGGCGTCTTCTATCACGACGCTATCGCTGGT
>JBEQBN010000045.1:0-7473 GCA_041639775.1 Halapricum sp. | reverse complement strand
TGCCCTCGCGCGTCACGAAACACCGATACCGCCCGGAAGACGGTACCTCGATCGGTTCGGCCATCGGCGTCACGTGGACCCGGCGCCACTTGCGCTCGGCCGTGATCTCGTCGCCGTCGCTTGACACCGTGTACCCCAGGTCATCGAAAATCGACCGCGCCTGCGAGTCGAGACGTGTGCTAACAGTCCCCATTCGGGACTGACTACTCCGGCCAGTGTATTAAGTGTTGACACGTGATAGTTCCTGGATAGAACTGACACTGAATCAGAACGTTCCATCGGTTCTCAGTTGATCGACGACCTCACGTACGCGCTGTGTGTCGTCTTTGTCGACGACGAGCGTCCGGTCGTCGAAACTCGCGATGACCAGGTCCTCGACACCGACGGCACTGACGTGGCCGTCGGTAGCGACGACGTTGTTCGAGGCATCGAGGGTAAGCGACTCGCCCAGTGTCACGTTGCCGTTGTCGTCGGGTTCGAGTACGCGTGCGAGCGCGTCCCAGCTTCCCAGATCGTCCCACTCGTAGTTGGCGGGCACGACGGCCACATTCGGAGCGGACTCCAGCACGGCGTAGTCGACGCTGATCGACGGGACGGTCTCGAACGCTCGCTGTGGGTCACCGCTGTCGAGGGCATCTACCAGCGGCTGGAGTTCGGTGTCGCCGGCAGCGTCGAGAAACGCGTCCGGCGTCCACGCGAAGGTCCCGCTGTTCCAGTAGTAGCCACGTTTGAGGTATCGTTCGGCGGTCTCTCGATCGGGCTTCTCGATGAACGACGTGACTTCGTAGAACTCATCGCGGTCGGGTCCCGGTTCGATATAGCCGTAGCCGGTCGCCGGCCGGTCCGGCTCGACACCGATCGTGACCAGCCGCTCGGTGTCGGTCGCGACGCGACAGGCCCGGCGCGCCGTCGGCTCGAACTCGCCGGTGATACGGTGGTCGCTCGGCAGCGCGAGTATGGTGCACGGTCCCAGTTCCTCGCGGACGCGGTGGGCAGCGTAGGCCAGCGCCGGGCCGGTGTCCCTCGGCTCCGGTTCGGTCAGTATCGTCGCGGACGGAACGAGTGTTTCGACATCGGCGGCGAACGACGGGCGGGTGAGGACGTACACCCTGTCGGCGAAGTCGGCGCGTTCGACGGTCGCTTCGAGCATCGACTGCTCGTCACCGAACGAGAGAAACTGCTTGGGTCGGTCCTCACGGGTCGCCGGGTACAGACGCGTTCCGGTGCCGCCGGCCAGCACGACGGCCGCGATCGGTCGATCCATATCCGCCTGTCCTCGCCCGACGAGTAAAGAACGCACGGCAACAGACGGCAGGTCGATATATGTGGCTGGGCGAGAAACGTTCGAACGAGCCGGTCGATCCGGCGTGATCCCAATGACCTACACACTCGAAATCAGCGACGATCTCAAAGAGCGCCTCGACGCCCACACGGACGAGGGCCAATCCTACGAGGAGTTCATTGAGGAACTGGTCTCGGTTTACGAGACCGAGGGTGCGTTCCTCCAGGAAGGATACTCGGAGTAAGCTGGGGTAGCTCACCACGTCTCGATGCGACCCTCGCGGATGTCCTCGCGGCAGCCCTCGCAGTCGGGATGGCCGCTCTCGAAACACGACGGCGTTCCGTCGCTGTCGACCGGGACGGCCCGACGCTCGGCGTAGCGACGGCAGACGAGACGCGCGTTTCCCGCTTCATCGACCGGGAGATCGACGGCCGCAGCGTTTCGCGCTCGCTGGTAGGCCGCGCGGGCCTGTGCGAACTGCTGACCCGCTGACCGGGCCCTCGTCCGCAGGAACCGTGCGAGCCGATCGTCGTCCATACCGCCCGTTCAGGGCGGCCGCTGGAAGTCTGTTCCGGAATCGGCCACCGTGCCGGCGACTGTCGTATCCCGGTGAGCGACTGCTGGGTCGATTCACTTTCACCGTGGTCGCCGAGGGTTTATGAGCGATGACGACCAACTGCCAGATGTCTCCCATCGAAAACACAGCGGAGACAGTAAGAATATGACTGATTTGCGTACCCAAGCGGAAGAGATACACGAGCAGTTTTCCGACCAGCTCGACATTACCGTCGAGGACGTCGAGGAGCGCCTCGAGACGCTGGTCAACGAATACAAGGTCCCCCTCGAAGAGGCTCGCCGGAGCGTTACTAACGGCTACCTCGACGAGGCGGGTATGGAGCGAGACGATCTCGGCGGCGGTGGGGGCGGCACCGAGCGCGTCGAGATCACCGATATCGACACGGCCGAGCAGTGGGTCGATCTCACCGCGAAGGTGACCGACCTCTGGGAACCCCGGAGCGACTCGATCGCACAGGTCGGGCTTCTGGGTGACGAGTCCGGGACGATTAAGTTCACCAAGTGGGCCAAATCCGACCTGCCGACCCTCGAGGAGGGGCAGGTCTACGACCTAGGCAACGTTGTCACCGACGAGTACCAGGGCGATTACTCGGTCAAACTCAACCGGACGACGACGATCGAGGAACTCGAAGAAGACATCGAGGTCGGCGACGATACCGTCACTGTCGAAGGCGCACTGGTCGACATCCAGAGCGGCAGCGGCCTGATCAAACGCTGTCCGGAGGAGGGGTGTACGCGCGTCCTCCAGAACGGCCGCTGCAGCGAGCACGGCGAAGTCGAAGGCGAGTTCGACTTGCGGATCAAGGGCGTACTCGACAACGGCAACGAGGTCCAGGAGGTCATCTTCGATCAAGAGGCCACCGAGGAGCTGACCGGGATCGAACTCCAAGAGGCCAAGGATATGGCGATGGACGCCCTGGACACGACAGTCGTCGCCGACGAGATGGAGACCGACACGCTGGGTCGGTACTACCGGGTCACCGGTCCGACTCTGGGACGGTACGTCTTAGTGAACGATCTGGAAGTCCTGGACGATCCGGTCGATGCGGAAAGCGCGTTGATCAAAGCGAGGTCGATCTGAGATGAGTTCGGCACCCACACGCGAAGTCGCGCGACGCGTCTTCGCACGCGAGTTCAACGACGCGACGTATTCGTTCAAGGAGAGCGACGACGACCGGGCGCCGCTGTATGTCCTACTGCCGACGGGCGAGCGGGCCAACCGGATCTTCGTCGTCGGCACCCTGACCGAGACCGAGGACGTCGGCGAGGACAGCGAGTACTGGCAGGGACGGATCGTCGACCCGAACGGGGACACGTTCTTCGTCTACGCCGGCCAGTATCAGCCCGACGCGGCCGCGATGCTGCGCGAGCTGGAGCCGCCGGCCTACGTTTCGGTCGTCGGCAAGCCCCGTACATACGAGACCGACGAGGGCGACGTCAACGTCTCCGTCCGGCCCGAATCCATCACGAGCGTCGACGAGACGACCCGCGACCGCTGGGTCGTCGAGACGGCCGAGCGCACGCTCGATCGCATCAAGCGCTTCGAGTCCGACAGTGCCTACGAGTACGCCGAGATGGCTCGCGAGGAGTACGAACTGCCGGTCGAGAACTACCGCCGGTCCGCGCTTGAAGCGCTGGAAAGCCTCGAAGACGAGGAGACGGCGGCCGAGGCCAGTCCCTAAGCCTCCAGCAGTTCGACGAGATTTCCGTCCGGATCACGGACGAACAGTATCTTCGTCCCGCTTTCGGTCGTCTGTGGCTCGCTGAGCGTCGGCACGTCGTCCGGAAGCCCCTCGTAGACGCCGTTCAGATCGTCGACGGCGAGACCGAGGTGTGTCGCGCCCGGCTCGTTGAGCGAACCGTTCGTCTGTGACTCGCCGGTCGGCTCGTAGCTGACCAGTTCGATCCGGGCGCCGCCGGCGTCCAGGTGGACGAACTCGGCGCTGGCTTCGGGCACGTCGACGCCAGTCGCGAACGCCTCGCCACCGACGGCAAACTCCGCGAGCACCTCAAGATCAAGTACGTCGCGATAGAAGGCGACGCTCGCTTCGAGATCCGAGACCGTGATGCCGTAGTGGTGTGCTGTCGGGTCCATATCCGAGACAGGGGCGGCGACCGGCTAAACGGCGTCGACATCGAACTACGGGTAGCGATCCGCGGGCGGCGACCGGGATGAGTTCGGCGAGCGGGCGATTTATCCGCTCGACCGGCCAACGCCGAATCGATGGCGCCGCAGCTCACCTACGAGGACGGGACGATCAGGATCGACGGTATCGTCCCGGACCTCCCGTTCGTCGAGCGCGATCCGCGGACGGAAACGGCCAGAGCGCCGGCGTTTCGGTATCCGGAACTGCGGGCGTGGCTCGACGGGCGAGGGATCGAGTACGCGGACGAGGTCTTCGACACGCAGTCGGTCGCGTTCGAGACGGCCTACGAACTTCGGGAGTACCAGCGCGACGCTCTGGAAGCCTGGCGCGACGCCGACGACCGCGGCGTCCTGGAGCTGCCGACCGGGAGCGGCAAGACGGTGATCGCGATCGCGGCTCTCGCGACGCTTGCGGTCCCCACGCTGGTCGTCGTCCCGACGATCGATCTCCTGGAGCAGTGGCGCGAGGAGCTGTCCCGGGCGTATGACGGACCGATCGGGCAACTAGGTGGCGGGACACAACGTATCGAACCGATCACGGTGTCGACGTACGATTCGGCGTACCTCCGTGGCGCGGAGCTGGGCGATCGTTTCGAGTTCGTCGTCTTCGACGAGGTGCATCATCTCGGCGGAGAGGGATACCAGGAAATCGCTCGGCTGCTCGCGGCTCCTGCCCGAATGGGGTTAACGGCGACGTTCGAGCGGCCGGACGGCGCACACGAGACACTCACCGATCTGGTCGGTCCGAAAGTCGTCGAGATCGATCCCGAGGAACTGGCCGGTGATCACCTGGCGGCGTACGATATCAAACGGATCGAGGTCGCACTGACGCCCGAAGAGCGCGAGGTGTACGAGCGCCACCAGGGGACGTTCACGGACTACCTCCAACAGTCGAACATCCAGCTACACAGCGGCGAGGACTATCGCAAACTCGTGATGCGGTCGGGAACGGATCCGGCCGCCCGCGAGGCACTGCTGGCCAAACAGCGGGCGCGGGAGGT
This sequence comes from Halapricum sp., assembly GCA_041639775.1. GTDB lineage: Archaea > Halobacteriota > Halobacteria > Halobacteriales > Haloarculaceae > Halapricum. The sequence goes on along the minus strand of JBEQBN010000045.1, from coordinate 2,468 downwards.
GATGATGAACGCCGACCGGAAGGTCGAGGTCCTGGCGGACCTACTGGACCGCCACGCCGAGGACCGGATCATCGTCTTCACGGCGTTCACGGATCTGGTCTATCGACTCTCCGAGCGGTTCCTGTTGCCGGCGATCACCCACGAGACGGATGCCGACGAGCGCCGCGAGATCCTGCGGGCGTTTCGCAACGGGACGTACTCGCGGATCGTCACCGCGAACGTGCTTGACGAGGGGGTCGACGTCCCCGACGCGAACGTGGCAATCGTCCTTTCGGGGAGCGGCAGCGAACGGGAGTTCACACAGCGACTGGGACGCATCTTGCGGCCGACAGCGGATGGTTCGCGGGCGTTACTGTACGAGGTCGTCACCGAGGAGACGGCAGAGGAGCGAGTCGCGAGCCGGCGCCGATAACGCCGCCATCGATACGCACAAGCGGCTCCTGGGTGTACGGTCACGTATGATACCGAACCTCGCGGCCGGCGAACAGGTCTTCACGAGTAACGTCTTTCTCGTCACCGGCGACCGAACTGTCCTGATCGACGCCGGAAACGACTTCGACGTCTGTGGGGCCGTGCGCGAACACGTCGAGGACATCGACGCAGTCGTGCTCACGCACACCCACCCAGACCACGTCGGGAACCTCGACAGTGTCGTCGAGACGTTCGACGTCGACGTCTGGGGCTACGATCCCGACCAGCCTGGCGTCGACCACGCAATCGCGGACGGCGAGACCGTCCAACTCGGCGACGACGCCTACACCGCGCTGCACACGCCGGGCCACAAGGACGATCACCTCTGCTTTTTCGCTCCGGGATCGGGAATCCTGTTCGCGGGCGATCTGATCTTCGCCAACGGCGGGTTCGGCCGTACGGATCTCGAGGAGGGTGATCGAGAGTTGTTGATCGAGAGTATCGAACGGGTCCGGGAGACGGTTGAGGAGACGCTCGCGGCGTTGCACTGCGGGCACGGCCCGAGCGTCGAGGACAGCGCGTACGAACACGTCGAGCTCGCGGCGCAGGCCGCCAGATTCGGATAGCGCTACGAACCTGCAGCCGAAAGCAGCGCGTCGTAGGCCGACTCGTAGGCCTCGGCGATCGCGGCCGGCTCGTGGCGGACCGGTTCGGGCAACGGAGGCAACTCGACGGTCTCGACCGGATCGATTAGATCGGTCACGTCCGTCACGCGCTCTTCGAGTGTGCCACGGTCCGGACCGGGCGAACCGCCGGCGATCGAACACCCCTTGTCGTAGCGGCGCCCGTCGTAGATCCGCACCCGTCGGGGCTCGACGACGGCGACGGCGTCGTGTTCGAGTTCCGGCAGCGGCCGGGCGATCGCCCCGTAGGACTCGATGACTGAGAGTGGCCGGGCCTCGATCTCCGCCCGCAGATCGGCCTGGACCGGCTGGTGATGCCGTTCCATCGCGTCGTTGAACGCCGCGACCGACTCGACGGCGATCGCGGATTCGACCGGGAACGACTCGCGGACGATGTCGGGGATCGTCGTCGTCCCGTTGACGACGTAGGTGTCCCCGGCCCGGTCGAGCAGGAACTCGCGACCGTCCTGTTCGAGCACGCCGCCGACACCGCCCGGCGCGGGTCGCCAGAGACGGTGGACGGCGTTGATATCGGGCGGCGACATCCCACTGGGACCCGCAGCCGCGAGCTTCCGGGCGTCTTTGCCGTAGAGCGCGTCGTCCTCGGCGGCCGCCAGCACGTCGTCGTGACTGTACCAGAAGTCGTTGCCGGCCCGGGGCTTGTAGCCGACGGCGCCGGTCCGTTCGACCAGCCCGACTGAGAACGTCGTCTTCCCGGCGTCGAGCTGGTTCGATCCCGCGACGAGCAGGTTCATCGCTCGGCGAGCCCGTAGTGGCCGGGTTCGGCGTCGTCGGCCGGTTCAGCGAAGACGAACTCCGAGCTGTACTTCAGCATCCACGGGATCGCCCAGTCGAGCAGGACGTTTTCGGTCTCGACGTCCAGTTCGGCGTCCGGATCGACGCCCTGGAGCAGGCGCGCGACCTCGTAGATCGTATACATCTTCTCGGGATCGAGGACCTCGCTTGGCTCTCGGAACTCGAGCGGTCGCAGATCGTCGAACTCGGATCGATCTTTGGGCATACGTGCCCTTGGCCGGAGCGACGCCTAAACCTCTCGAAACGGAATAGCCGGGGACCGACGAGGCGGTCCGCCGGTCGCTGTTGGACTGCATCGCAGGGAGACACGAGCGACCGTGGACGTAAAACCTATTGTGGCAGGCGCCGCTGGAAGGCATATGGGACTGATGAGCAAAATCCTGGGGGAGTCCGGATCGTCCAGGCGAACCGACGACTACGTCGAACTCAGGGCCGATGACTTCGAAACTGACACGGCCGACGCTGACACCACAGTGCGGATCGCACGCATCAGCGATCAGCAGGACGTGATCGACATCAAAGACGCCGTCTACGACGGCGACATCGTCATCGCGGACA
>JBEQBN010000044.1:0-7483 GCA_041639775.1 Halapricum sp. | reverse complement strand
ATGCGACCGATCGAAGGGAGCAACTGTCCCGCTCGCCCCATCGAGAACGCCACTCGCGAGGAGGCGATCACGACGGCGTTCAGTGCCGTCAACGTCGAGAATACCGCGCCGAAGACAACGAGCGCACCGCCGTTCCGGATGACCGGCAGCGGCGGCATGAACGCCGTTGCGGCGGTCGCGATCCCGGCTTCGCCGGCGTCCGCCAGCCCGCCTGCGCCCAGGGTGCCCACGGCGACAGTGACGACCGCCAGATAGACGACAATTGTCGTGGCAAGGGAGGCGAGGATCGCTTTCGGGATGTTCTCTCGCGGGTTTTTCACCTCTTCGGTGACGGTCGTGATGAGGTCGTATCCCTCGAAGGCGATGAACGTCAGTCCCATCGCAGGCAACAGCGACAACGCCGTCCGATCGCCCGGGAACAGCGGCTGAAACTCCGCACCGTCGAACATCGGTGAGGTCGCCCCGAACGCGACGAAGACGACGAGAATCGAGACCTTTGTCGCGGTGAAGATCGTCTCGACGCTTCCGCTGGCGGCCGTCGAGACGGCGTTCAGCGCGACGAGTACCAGCACGGCGACGAACGCCAGCCCGAGCGCGACCGGGACGTCAATCTCGACGACCGGCAGCGCCACGGCCCCGACGGCCCCGGGCTCGGGGGCGACGCCGTAGACGTGCAACAGCTCGATGAAGTTCGGCGCAAAGCCCAGCGCGTACAACGCCCCGGCGATCATGTAGGCGAACCAGAGCATCCAGCCCATAATAAACGACGGCAAGTCCGAGAACACCTCCCGGACGAACGCGTAGCCGCCACCGCTTTTGGGGACCGCCGCAGCGAGTTCGGCGTACGACAGCGCGGTAAAGGTTGTCACGACGCCGTTGAGGACGAAAACGAGGACGGCCGCCGGCCCGGAGATGTCGGCAGCCAGTCCGGTCAACACGAAGATGCCCGCGCCGATCATTGCGCCCATCCCGATCATCGTCGCGTCGACGAGCGAGAGACTGGCCTCGGGCGAGCGTTCGCCGTGACTGTCGGGCATCGATATCACCAGTGTACGGCGTGGCCAATCGCACAAGGGCCACGCCGTCTCAGGTAGAGCGTTGGGTGGGTCCACAAACAATGTTTCGCCGATCAGACCGGCTGTCACCAGTACTATCACGATCGGCGACGAACGCTGGGTGTATGCCGAGACAGCAAGACCTGCGAGTCGTGGTCGTCGGGAGCGGTCGGACGGGGCTCCAGACGGCTCGACTGCTCGACGACCGGGGACACGATGTCGTTATCGTCGAGCGCAATCCCGACCGCGTTCGGTCGGCCGCGGACGAATACATCGCGACGATAATCGAAGGTGACGCGACCGACCCGGACATTCTCCGGCAGGCCGACCTGCAGTCGGCCGACGTCATCGCGGCCATGACCGACACGATGGGGACGAACTTCACGGTCTGTACGCTTGCAAGGGAAATGACACCGGACATCAAGACGGTGATGCGGTCGTTTCACCAGCACAGCGACTACTACACCGCCCACGCCGATGAACTCATCACGCCCGAGAAAGCGGGTGCGCGGATGGCAGCCAACGCCATCGAGGACGGCATACGGTCGCTGGAACCCGCAACCGGCGAGATCGAACTGTTCGAAGTTCGCGTCGCGGTGGACGCACCGATCGCCGGGAAATCACTCGACGAAATCTCGCTGCCGACGGACTCGCTCGTGGTATCGAACGTCGCCGAGAGCGAAATCGTCGATGGAGACACGGTTATGAATCCGGGAGACACGTTCGTCGTCGCGATCAAACCGTCAGTCGTGGACGAGGTGACGCGGCTGTTCCGCGGGTAGCGGCATCGGTTTCGCGGAAGCGGTCGACCGACACGCTTTCGATGTCTGCTCGCGCAATCCCGACTATGTTCGAACAGTTCGAGGTCGTCCCTGCGGTGGACATGCAGGACGGACAGGTCGTCCAGCTGGTCGGCGGCGAGCGCGGGACCGGGAAGACCTACGGCGATCCGGTCGAGGCTGCCCGGCGGTGGGTCGAAGCGGGCGCACGGACGCTCCATCTCGTCGATCTCGACGGCGCGTTCGAGGGCGAGCGCGAGAACGCCGCCGCGATCGAGGCGATCCGCGAGGCCGTCAACGTCGAGGTCCAGCTCGGCGGCGGGATCCGGACCGTCGAGGACGCTGTCGGGCTCCTCAACGGGGGCGCCGACCGGGTGATCCTCGGGACGGCCGCCGTCGAAAATCCCGAGATCGTCGCCGCGATCAGCGACGTACACCCCGAAAGCGTGCTCGTCAGTCTGGACGCGAAAGACGGCGAGGTCGTCGTCTCGGGCTGGACCGAAGGGACCGGCCTGGACCCGGCCGAAGCCGCCGAACGATACGAGAATCTGGGGGCCGGCGGGATCCTCTTTACCGACGTCGATGTCGAGGGACAGCTCGAGGGCGTCCGGACGGAACCGGTCCGTCGCGTCGTCGAGGCCGTCGACATCCCGGTGATCGCCAGCGGCGGCGTCGCGACGATCGAGGACGTGCGGGCGCTGGCAGAAGCCGGCGCAGCCGCGGTCGTCGTCGGCAGCGCGCTCTACGAGGGGTCGTTCACGCTTGAGGCGGCGATGGACGCCCTCGAGTAGCGGCTGCCGGGAAACGAAGTGAGATTTTACTACCGGGCGTTTCTACCTTCGGGTATGGAGTTCGCCACTGTTCAGGGAGATATCGCCGAACAGCGCGCGGACGCGTTAGTCAACGCTGCCGGGACGAGCCTGCAGATGGGCAGCGGCGTCGCCGGCGCGCTCCGGCGCGGCGCGAACGGCCCGATCAACGAGGAAGCGACCTCGAAGGGACCGATCGACCTCGGCGAGGTGGCCGTCACCGACGCCTACGACCTCGACGCCGAGTACGTCATCCACGCGGCCGCGATGCCACACTACGACGACGGCCGGGCGACCGAACAGAGCATCCGCGACGCGACCAGACACAGCCTCCAAACGGCCGACGAACTCGGCTGTGAGTCGCTGGTCGTGCCGATCCTCGGAACGGGAGCAGCCGCCTTCGAGTTCGAGGACGGGGCGCGGCTGGTGTGTGAAGCGATCGCGGCCTACGAGCCAGACACCCTAGAAGACGTGCGCGTGATCGCCTACTCGCCGGCGAAGTACCGACTGCTCGAAGACGTCGCCGGGGAAGTACGCGGCGACTGATTTTTCACCCGCGTGCCGGACGTCGCCGGTGGCCGGTCGTTTGACAATACCTGCGCCGAAACGTCTAGACGATGGTCGATCCAGTCGCGGACCCGCTGGCGGAAGTCGTTCTCCACTTGCTGGTCGCGTTCGGACTGGGCGCGCTGATCGGGATCGAGCGCGAGCAAAGCGAGTCCGCGGGTGCGATCGCCGGCAGTCGAACCTTCCCGCTCTTTGCGCTGTACGGCGCGCTCGTCTGGGGTTTCTTTCCCGAGGTGTTCCCGGCCGCGCTCGCCGTGTTCGCGATCCCGCTGACGGTCGCGTACGTCGCCCGGGTCGTCTACGAACGGGACATCGGCCTCACGACGGTCGCGGCCGCGCTGCTGACGGTGTTGCTCGGGGCGATGACGATGCACTCCCAGCAGGCGGCTACGCTCGCGGTCGTCGTCGGCGGCGCAGTCACCGTCTTGCTCACGGTCAAAGACCCGATCCACGAGTTCGCCGACCGGATCGAGCGCAGCGAACGGCTCGCCTCGGCAAAGTTCGTGCTCGTCGTGTTGGTGGTCCTACCTGCACTTCCCGACCGCGAACTCGAGGCGCTGTACGGCCTCAATCCGCGCTTCGTCTGGCTGATGGTCGTGTTCGTCACCGGACTTGGGTTCGTTGCGTACGTGCTCGGACGCGTTCTGGGGCCGGAACGTGGGATTGCGATCACCGGTGTCGTGGGCGGATTCGTCTCCTCGACGGCGACAACAGTCTCAATGGCCGAAAAGACCGTCCAGAACAGGTCACTGTATCACGTCTGTGCCTTCGCGGTCGTGACTGCCTCGATCGTTATGTTCCCGCGAGCGCTCATCGAAGTCGCCGTTGTCAATCCCGCGCTATTGTCTTCTGTCGCCCTGCCCCTTGGTGCGATGACGCTTGTCGGCGCTGTCGCCGCAGTCGTGCTGTACTGGCGGACGACCGCCGAGGAGTCTATCCGACCGGACGAACTGGAGAACCCGTTTCGGCTCCGGCCGGCGCTTTTGTTCGGCGTGCTTTTCGCTGTCGTTCTGCTCGTCTCCGAGTCCGCCAACGAGTGGCTCGGCGTGTCAGGAATCTACGCGACGGCCTTTTTCTCCGGGCTGGCAGATGTCGATGCGATGACGCTCACACTGAGCCGACTTGCCGCTGAGGGGGCTGTCTCCACGGAGGTCGCGACTACTGGAATCGTCATCGCAGCCATCGCCAACACGTTCGTCAAGGCAGCGCTGGCGTGGACACTCGGAACGCGAAAACTGGGCCAACTCGTCGCGGTCGTCCTGGGTATCGTCGTCGCGAGCGGCGTCGTCCTACTAGTCGTGTGACTGCTCGTTCAGGGCCAACCGCCGCGTTATCACCTACACCCGCCGTAAACAGAGAGGGATCGGAGATCCCTCAGGCAGTCGGGCCTCGCCCGACGACGGCGGGACGCCCTCGCTGAATCAGGTGGTCACCTCGGCATCGACGTTGTTGGCGACAGGCGTGTCCGGACGGTACAGTCAGGAAGAACCGCCAACGGGATCAGTTCGCGGCCTGCTCAGCATACGCCTCGGCGGAGCGGAGTTCGTCGAGTTCGTCGGCGTCTTCGAGCTCTATCTCGACGAGCCAGCCGTTACCGTACGGCTCTTCATTGATCAGTTCAGGTTGGTCGAGCAACGCCTTGTTGACCGCCGTCACTTCGCCGGACACCGGCATATACACGTCCGAGACGGCCTTAATACTCTCGACGACGGCGAACTCCGCGCCTGCGTTGAACTGCTCGCCTTCCGCCGGGAGTTCAACGAAGACGACATCGCCGAGTTCCGCCTGTGCGACGTCCGAGATACCGACGCGTGCAGTGTCGTCGGCTCTGTCGATCCATTCGTGGGAGTCGAGATACTGCAACTCCTCGGGAATGTCAAAGCTCATCTATCCAGAAATGGGGTGGTCCTGATACGTGCCTTCTTCGGTTTGCCCCTGATATGTGCACGAACAGATTGGTCTGGCTCTGCGTACGCACTATCGACGTATGCCAGCCCGATCGAGACATCGAGTGTCGGACTCATCGTTCCGCTGGTGACGGAGCCAATTTCCTCACCGCCCGGCGTCGTGACGGCGTGACCGTGGCGCAACACACCGCGATCAAGGAGTTCGACGCCACAGAGCGTCTCCTCGGCCCCCGCTTCCCGGGTCGCTTCGAGCGCGTCTCGACCGATAAACTGGGTGTCGAGGTCGACGACGAAGCCGATCCCCGCCTCGTAGGGGGTCCGGGGCTGTTCATCAGGATCGAACTCCTGCCCGGAGAGCAACAGTCCCATCTCCAGGCGCAGCGTGTCTCTGGCACCGAGGCCGCAGGGTTGCACGTCAAACACGTCCCAGACGGTCGGTGCGTCGGTCCACGGAGCTAGTATCTCGAAGCCGTCCTCGCCGGTGTAGCCCGTCGCCGCGACCAGACACTCGACACCGGCAATGGTCGTCCACTCGATTTCGAAGCGATCGAGGGTGTATTCCTCGTCGGTCGCCGTCTCGAACTGCGCGGTGGCGTCTGGCCCCTGAACCGCAATCATCGCCCAGTCTGTCGTAGTATTGTCGATTGCAGCGTCGAGATCGAGCTCTGAGCGAATCCATCGGCTTCGCTCGGCCATTGCCGTGTCGTTGCCGGCGTTGGGAACGAACAGGTATGTCTCGCCGTCCGGAAGTCGATAGACGACCGTGTCTTCGAGCATACTGCCTTCCTCGTCGGTAATCGCCGCGTACTGAGCCTCCCCGGGATCGAGCGTGGCTACGTTGTTCGTCGTCAGTCGCTGCAACAGTGTCGCCGCGTCGGGGCCAGTCACTTCGATCTGGCCCATATGCGAGACGTCGAATTTCCCGACTGCCTCGCGGACGCGCTGGTGTTCAGCGTGGATCGAATCGAACTCGACCGGCATTGCCCAGCCGCCGAAATCGGTGAAACTGGCTCCGCGATCAGCGTGGTACTCGTAAAGTGGCGTCTGGCGGTCCATACACAAGGGCCGGCAGGAACGGTGGTAATTCTTTGGACCGACGGCCGACCCGAGTCGTGCGACTCACTCTCCTTTGCACTCGGGATCGCGATCCTCCTGGAAGGCGGCCACCCCCTTCTGGAAGTCGTCAGTCGTGAAGAGTCTCCGTAATCGGTCGACTGTGCTATCTCCGCAGTCACACGGATCGTGCCCGCAACGTCACGAGTCAGAACAGCGCTCGCAGACGGCTTGCGGAGCGACTATGACACTCTCTCGCAGGCGTTTCCCAATTCTTATATGCTAGGTTCGACCACGTAAAATGTACCACAGAGACTCGGGACGGCCCGATAGGCCAAGACGGCTCGAGAGATCAAGTATGTCGCCCGGCCCAAACACTGACTCGACTGACTCGACAGAGGAGAGTTCGAGTGCGTCAGATCGTGACTCGGCGTCTCTGCCGCTATACCGGGCGGTATATCGTTGGGCGACACCGGCGTTCGTTCGTCGCCGTCTCGGGATGAAGGTTCTCGTTGCATTGCTACTCGTCGTCGTTCTCATCGGTCTCATCGGACTCGTCACGTACGTCGAGGTCCAGGGGGCAATTCAGGATGAGGCGACGGCCGAACTCGAAACGACCGCGCAGTTGCGCGCTCAGAGTGTGAGCCAGTGGGTCGCTGGGACGCGCGCCCAGACCGCACTGGTCGCCGATCCGGAGTTAGCTCCGAGTGAAACCGATATCGGGGCGTATCTCTCGGCGGCGAAAGCCGGCGGCGGCGATGCGATTATCGACATTCACTACGTCAATGCGAGTGCCAACAGGGTGCTCGCGAGCACGAACGACGACTATACCGGCCGTGAACTCACTGCCGTTGGAGGCGACTGGATCGAGCCGCTTGATCGTCTTGAGCGCGATCCTGATGCCGTTTCGTTTTCCAGCCGATCGTACACTGTCGACGGCGAGCAGGCTATCGCGCTGGTCGGCCGGACGACGCCTGATCGGGCGATGGTCGTCGTCAGCCAGTTCGAGCCCACGCTCACCGAAAATGACATTGAGACGATGCTTGTGACGGCAGACGGAAATCGTGTTCTCACGAGCGATTCCAACACCGAGTTCGAACAGACGGACGCGTTCGCGACGGCCGTCAAAGAGCGGACAGTCCAAACAGTCGAAACTGACAACGAGGTGCGTACGTACGCTCCCGTGGAAGGAACCGACTGGATCGCAGTTTCGACTGCTTCGAAAGACGATCTTTACAGCGTCAGTGCGACCGTCGGGCGTAACGTTGTCGTGTTGACACTGGCGGCGCTTGTCTCGCTCGTGGTCGTCGGAG
>JBEQBN010000043.1:0-7557 GCA_041639775.1 Halapricum sp. | reverse complement strand
ACGGACGTATCGAAGCCGAGTACGTCTTGCCAGACGAAGACGTACCACCGACAACCTACTTTGCTGACGAGTGGGAGAAACGCGAAGCGACGTTGCATCACCGTGACGGCGACTACTACCTCCACATTGCTGTTGTCAAAGAGACGAACACAGAGCCGGAAGCTGCCGAGAACGGAACGGTACTGGGCGTAGACTTGAACGTGGATGGACATCTCGCTGTCACCAGTACAGGCGCGTTCATCGGCAACGCCGACTACCTCAACCACAAACGCCGAGAATACGAGAGGCGGCGTGGACAAATGCAACAAACAGGCACACGGTCGGCCCACTTGACGATGCAATCACTCGGTGGGCGCTTCGCCAACTGGAGCGAAGACTACCTGCATCGCGTCTCGAAGGCACTCGTGCAGGAAGCTCTCGCTCACGACTGTACGCACATCGCGTTCGAGAAGCTGACACATATCCGCGAACGTATCTCGAACGCGAGCAAGTTTCAACAGTGGGCGTTCCGCCGCATCCAAGAGTACACCGAGTACAAAGCCGCCGAGTACGGGATTGCCGTCGAGAGAATCGCGCCACAGTACACCAGTCAACGGTGTAGTCACGTTGCCTGTAGCTTCACCCACGAGGATAACCGCGATGGTGACGAGTTCGAATGTCTGAAATGTGGGCGCGAGTACCACGCCGACTACAACGCCGTCGCCAGAAATCAGAGATTTCTGGCTGCCCGTCAGACGTAGTCTGACGACCGCGAAGAACATCGCCCGGAAACTACTCCAGAACTGGCAGAAGTCTGGTGCTGGAGGGGCAACCGGTCACCTTGCCCTGAAGTCGGGGACGGTGAACGTGAACGGCATCTTCACGCCGACCACTGTCTAGTGGTCAGAACGGGAGTCCACCGACAAGCTCCGCCGTTTACGGCGGAGAAGGTGACTGTTGTGGTCACGAGCGGGGCGTATACCGGCTTCCGAGGAGGGGCAGACAAGCGGTGCCGTCACAGTCTTGGCGGCCAAGCGGGTGTTTCGAGGGCTCTCTGAGGCGGCCCAGTGCAGTCATCACTGATCCAGGCCGATTCTCGTTAGCGAGAACTGCGGGACTATGACTTATAGGGATGGGGTCGAAACAGGCCAGTAATCCGATCGTTACTATGAGTCTAATGCTCGACATCCGGAAGCTCGCATTGTTCAACAAGATGGCCAAGGAGGGTGGGAACACTGTCGCGGACCACCTCAGCCAGATGACCGGTATGGAAACGGAGATGGAGATCACCAAGATCAATTTCATCGACATCCCCGATATCAAGACCCATGTCGGCGACGAGAAGTTGATCGGTATCTCGATCGAACTCCAGGAACCACCACACGGTCACATCCTCTTTCTGCTTGACTATGAAAACGCCAAGACCCTTGCACAGGGAATGTTGGGTGATATGGGCGGGGCAGATCCGGAACAAAGTGGATTCACCGATATGGAACGGTCAGCGATCGAAGAGATCGGGAACATTATGACTTCGGGGTTCATCGACGGGTGGGCGAACGTCCTCGATACGACCATCGATATGGGGACCCCGACGTTCACCTACGGCCCTGGCAGTGGTATGGTCGATGAACTTGTCGGCGATCGTGATTCCGATATGGCGTTGATGTTCGACTCGCGAATTCACGCCCTCGACGCTAATATCGACGTGACGGTCTATACATTCCCGCAATTAGAAGAACTGGTCGACCTGATGCAGGAAATCGAAGTATGACGCTTGATCCGGACGACGACTGATCCTACGAGTCAGACTGTCGACACTCTATTGAGACGGTGTCTCAGAATACTTCAATGCGCTACTGTATCAATACCTGCCGATAATATTGTATATTTAACTCAAAACTGTTATCCCTCCCTCCAGCATATATTTCTGTAGCAACGTGAGCGAGCGATACGATAGCTGAGTGTATGACCGACAGATCAGGACGCCTGTTTCGATCGTTCAGGCGTCGCTGTCACGGAGGTCTGTCCAGACCAAGACGGTCGGGTCGGCCGCAATCGACAGCCTCGCTGGACTGTCGCAGAGCTACCCCTCAACAGATGGAACTGATTGGACTTACCCCGCCTTTGTTCGCGCTGTTCGTGAGCTTCGGTTTTATGGTCGGTATCTTCTTTGGCTTTTTCGGGATGGGCGGTTCATTTCTCGTAACGCCGGTGCTGTTGATTCTTGGCTATCCGGCTCCAGTCGCGATCGCCTCGAGTATGACGTTCGTGTTCGGCACAGCCATCATCGCGACGCTCAAACATCACGACGTCGGACAGGTCGATTACACGCTCGGGGCACTGATGTTCGTCGGCATCGCACTCGGAATCGAACTCGGCAAGATGCTGGTTTTCGGGCTGGAAGCGCTCGGGTATGCGGACGTGGTCGTCGGAACCACCTACTCGCTGGTGCTCGCGCTGATTGGACTGCTATTCACGCGAAACGCGCTCGCCAGCGAAGGGTCAGAGTCGGAACCGTCCACTGCGGACCCGTCCAGTAACAACGACATTCCCCCAGTAGCGAAACGAATCAAATCGTACAACATTCCGCCGATGATGACACTTGCCGATGGAAGCAAAGCGTCCCTGTGGACAATCTCCGGGGTCGGCAGTGGTGTCGGCGTCGTGTCGGGCTTTCTCGGTGTCGGCGGTGGGTTTATCCGGATGCCGGCGATCCATTACGTGATCGGAGTCCCGATCACCACGGCGGTCGGAACAAGCCTCTTTGGCGCGCTGATCTCCGGTGGCGTGGGGGCGTTTACCTATGGACTGTCCGGCGTGATCGATCTCGGAATCGTCACGGCACTCCTGTTGGGAAGTGCTCTCGGAGCCCGTATTGGCTCGGGAGCGACAGTCTATGTCGAGGAAGACGACGTCACGATCTATTTTGGACTGATGCTTCTGCTGACGAGTGTCGCCGTCGGACTCGGCGAACTTGCCACCTGGTTCGGTGTCGCGTTTCTCGACACGGCGAGTTTCGTGTTACTCGTCGGATCCGCGGCTTTTGTTACCGCCGTTATCGTCTATTATGCGCTCGCGGCGATGCAGGCGGGTGTGCTGTCCCCAGAAGCGACCGACGAACGAAACGAGTGAGCGAACGTGCACCCCCGCTCGTAGCTTTGCCAGCCGAAACCAGCAATAACGTCCGGTAAATTTCCCGACCAGACACGACAGAATTATAATAATCGTTGTCGTATAAGTCAGTGACAACGCTTTTGTCCAGTCGAATCGTGGTTTGTATACGGCGCCCACAGGGGGCCGCTGATTTACACATGCAAGAGCCAGAAGACCTCATTTGGCGAATCGCGGGCGGTTCCGGCGACGGGATCGACTCGACGAGCCAGAACTTCGCGAAGGCCCTGATGCGTTCGGGACTCAACGTATTCACACACCGACACTATCCGTCGCGGATTCGGGGCGGCCACACGTACGTCGAGGTACGTGCGGGCAATGGCCCGGTCGACTCACGCGGTGACGGATACAACTTCCTCCTCACACTTGGCGACAGCTTCGCCCGCAATCCGGGTGAGGACGCCTATTACGGCAACGAGGAGGCCAAGCCACTAGCAGAGAACCTCGATGACCTCAACGAGGGCGGGATCATCGTCTATGACGAGGGCCTGCTCGACGAGGAGGACGTCGAGGACCTCAACCTCCAAGAGCGTGCCGAAGAAAACGGCTGGCACGTTTACCCCGTCGACCTGCGCGGAATCGCACGCGAGCACGGTCGCGATGTGATGCGAAACACCGCCGGCGTCGGGTTCACGGCGGCGCTGATGGACATCGATCCGGCGTACTTCGAGACGATCATCTCCAACGGGATGTCCGGTGACATCAAGGAGGCGAACCTCAATGTGCTTGAGGACGCCTACGAGCTCGGCCAGGAAGTCGAGCAGACCCACGACTGGTCCGCGCCGGAGGGCGATGGCCACGACGAGGAGCAGGTCCTGCTGTCGGGCAGTGACGCCATCTCGTATGGCGCGATCGACGAGGGCTGTCGGTTCATTTCGGGCTATCCGATGACGCCCTGGACTGACGTGTTCACGATTATGTCCCAAAACCTGCCGAAGTTCGGTGGGGTCTCCGAGCAGGTTGAAGACGAGATCGCCGCCGCGGCGCTGGCGATCGGTGCCTCCCACGCCGGCGTGAAGGCTATGTCCGGCTCCTCAGGCGGTGGCTTCGCGCTGATGTCCGAACCGCTCGGCCTCGCGGAGATGACCGAGACGCCGCTCGTGCTCGTCGAGGCGATGCGTGCCGGTCCCTCGACAGGGATGCCGACCAAGCCCGAGCAGGGTGACCTCGAGCATATCCTCTATACGAGCCAGGGCGACTCGACGCGCGTCGTGTTCGCGCCGGCCAACGTCGAGGAGTGTTACACCCAGACCCGCAAGGCTTTCGAGCTGGCCTATGAGTACCAGATCCCGGCGATTGTGGCCTACGACCAGAAGCTCCAGGGCGAACTCCGAAACGTCCCCGAGAGCTTCTTCGACGAGGAGCCCAACGCCGACCCCGGATCGGTACTGACCGAGGAAGAAATCGCCGAGGCCGCCCACCACGCCTCGGATAAGTTCAAGCGCTTCCTCCACGAGCCCGAGGACGGTTCGAACGTCAGTCCGCGCTCGGTGCCTGGCCAGGAAGGCGGTCGCTTCCTCGCGACTGGCAACGAGCACAACGAAGCCGGCCACATCAGCGAGGACCCTGAAAACCGGGTTATCCAGATGGATCGCCGGATGGGCAAGCTCGACGATATCCGCGAGGAACTGGACGCCGAGGAGTCCCACCAGACCTATCACGGCCCAGAGGACGCCGACTACGGCATCGTCACCTGGGGCAGCCAGCAGGACACGGTCTTCGAGGCCGTCGACGACCTCAACGAGGCCGGCCACTCCGTGAAGGCCGTCGGCGTCTCCGATCTGATGCCGTTCCCTGAGGCTGAGATGACCGAGTTCCTCGAGTCAGTCGAGCACGCTGTCGTCGCGGAGATGAACGCCAGCGGTCAACTCCGTGGCCACATCCAAAAGGAGCTGGGCAAATACGGTGACAAGCTGTCCAGCCTCCTCAAGTACAACGGCAACCCCTTCGAGCCCCGCGACATCGTCGAGGGCTTCGAGACGAGTCTCGAGACGGGGGAACTGCCACACACGCGAATGAAGTACGTACCCGCGGCAGGTGACTAACCATGAGTGCATTCAACGCAATCGGAGCGGACCGAGAGATCGAAGACGAGGAGTTCACACCGGGGATCGAGCCCCAGCCGACGTGGTGTCCGGGCTGTGGTGACTTCGGTGTGCTCAACGCGCTGAAACAGGCGATGCCGGAGGTCGGTCGCAACCCCGACGAGGTCGCTGTCTTCACCGGAATCGGCTGTTCCGGCAAACTGAACAGTTACTTCGAGAGTTACGGCTTCCACACGATTCACGGTCGTTCGCTGCCGGTCGCCCGCGCGACCAAGATTGCCAACCCTGGTGTCGAAGTCATCGCGGCCGGCGGTGACGGTGACGGCTATGGCATCGGTGGCAATCACTTCATCCACACGGCCCGTGAGAACCACGATATGACCTATATCGTGTTCAACAACGAGATTTTCGGGTTGACGAAAGGCCAGACCTCCCCAACCTCGCCGAAAGGTCACAAGTCAAAGACCCAGCCTTCGGGGAGTGCGAAAGATCCGATCCGGCCGCTCACCCTCTCGCTGTCGGCCGGCGCGTCCTACATCGCCCGCACGGCTGCGGTCAACCCCAACCAGGCCGCGGAGATCCTCGCGGAAGCCATCCAGCACGATGGGTTCGCTCACGTCGACTTCCTGACCCAGTGTCCGACCTGGAACAAAGACGCCAAGCAGTACGTCCCCTACACGGACATCCAGGAGTCCGACGAGTACGGCCACGACATCAACGACCGCGCCGAGGCCGCAGAAGCGATGTACGACGCCGAGTCCAAACTCTACGAGGGCGAGATCCTCACCGGTCGCTTCTATGTCGACGACGAGCGTCCCTCCTACACCGAAGAGAAGCAGGCCATCGGCGAGATGCCCGAGCAACCGCTGGCCGAGCGATACTTCGACGAGGACGCCGAGTGGGATCGCTCCTACCAGCTTCTCGAGAAGCACAAGTAAGGGTTCGACGAGAACAAGGGCGTTTCCCCGTTCGCAAGGTATTTTTTCGAGCACCGGAAAGAAACGTCTATGAGCGCGGAATCTACGGCGGACCGTATCCTCGCCGTCCTCGAAGAAGACGCCCAGGCGTCATACGCGGAAATTGCCGAACGGGCAAATGTATCGAAACCCACAGTCAGAAAGTACATCGACAAACTCGAAGATGACGGGGTGATCGTCGGTTACTCGGCCGAGGTAGACCCCAAGAAGCTTTCGAGTCAGTCGATCGCAATGGTCGGTATCGACGTCGAGAGCGAACAGTACGTTGAGGCCACGCGCGAGCTTCGGGACGTCGAAGCCGTCGAGGCACTGTATACTTCCAGTGGCGACCATATGCTGATGGCCGAAGTCAGGGGCCGAGACGGCCAGCAACTCGGTGATATCATCGAGGAGTCGATCCTGAGTATCGACGGCGTGACGGCAGCTCATCCCTCCTTTCTCCAGGAGCGGCTGAAGTAAATCACTGGCGTGCGAGGGTGGCAACGACGCTCTTTTGACGCTGTAGGTCACACGTCTGGGATATGCGTGCGCGGCTGGTGGCGGGATCCGGGACACTTGCATATGATCTTACCGAGCGGCTTGGTGACAGCAGTCGACCGCTCGTCGTCGTCACGGACGATGAGCGATTGCTTGAGCGAGTGTCCGAGAACGCCCCCGCGGCGACCGTTACACACGGTGATCCGACCGTACCAGCTGAATTCGAGGCGCTAGAAGCCGATATCGAGAGTGTTCTTGCCGTTGCGGACGATCCCACAGAGACAGTCGCTATTTTGCGAGCCAGTGGACGCGCACTCCCCGACGCACTAAGCGTCGGTTATCTCGCCGAGAGTGATCCGAACGCACAGGTGGCGGTCGATCAGTATGCTGATCGCGTTATCGAGCGGCCGTCGGTGACGGCAACTGCGATTACGGATCGACTGACCGAAGCCGGGGGTCGGTTTCGCACTCTCCGGCGCGTGCTCGCGGACCTCAAGGCTCCACTCGCGATCGTTATGCACGACAATCCGGATCCGGACGCGATTGCGAGTGCGATCGCGCTCGCTCGCCTCGCCAACACAGCCGGCCTCACAACGGAACTGTGTTACTTTGGCTCGATCACCCACCAGGAGAATCGCGCGTTCGTCAATCTGCTCGAGATTGAACTGACGAACCTCGAGGCTGGAGCGGACCTCTCGGAGTTCGGCGGGTTCGCACTAGTCGATCACTCTCGGCCGGGCGTAAACGATCAGCTCCCTCCAGACACGCCGGTCGATATCGTCATCGACCACCACCCACCGAGAGAACCCGTCGAGGCGCCATATGTTGACCTGCGAAGTGAGGTCGGAGCGACGAGCACACTGTTGGTCGAGTATCTCCAACAGTCGGCACTGCAGATCGACGAAACT
>JBEQBN010000042.1:0-7623 GCA_041639775.1 Halapricum sp. | reverse complement strand
CTGGAATCGTTCGATCCCGATCTGCTGTTGGTCAGTGCCGGGTTCGACGCCCACGAGCACGACCCGATCTCCCGTATGGTCGTCACCACTGACGGGTACGGGCTGATGACCGACTTTCTATGGGGGTTGACCGAACAGGTCGATGCAGGTCTGGGGTTCGTCCTCGAGGGGGGCTACGGACTGGAGACGCTCTCGGACGGCGTCAAGATGGTCCACGAGGTGTTTGACGGTCACGAACCACCCACACGTGAGTGGTCGGTCAACGACAACGGACGCTCGGTCATCGCGAACCTCAAAGAGCAGGGGTTCCCGTCGATCGATCCCGGCGACTGAGTCGAGGGCGGTCAGGGTGCCGGATCGAGATACTGTGCCAACGCAGTACCGAACTGTTCGGCCAGCACCGCGACGTCCGAACCGACGCGGACAGCATACGATTCTTGGAGTTGTCGCTCGATCGTCGTGCCGAGACCCACGTCGAAAAGCTCGTCACTGTCGAGCAACGCCGCGGCGGTCCGGAACTGTCGCTCGCGCTCGACGACGTAGCGATCCCCATCGAGGAACGGTCCGGCAGCCGCCGTCCCGTCGTATCGCTCGAAGAAGCGCTCGGCGTGTTCGCGGACGTGGACCGGTGGTCCCTCGTGGTGCTGGATGGCCGGCCGCTCGGCGACCGCAAGCTCCGCGAGAACGACCGCTCGATCCTCGTCAGCGATAGTCGTCGATCGGAGGACGTCGAACCCGTGGCGTTCGAGCAGCCCGACGATACCGCCCCTGGTCTTCTCCAGTTGCGGATAGAGGTCGTCCTCGACGAGATCCGGCGTTTCGAAGCCGACTGTCGCGGGTGTGGTCCCTCGCCGCTCGAACGCGTCGAGAACGGTATCCGGATCGACCGGTTCCGGCTCGGACTGCTCAAAGAGCTCGACTCGGGGGTCGGCGACCAGTTCGCGGGCGTAATGCTGGAACCGGGCGACACTCTCCTCACTGCAGACCGCGGCCACGTTACGCTCGGGATCGGTCGGGTCGATCATCACCAGTGGATCGTCGAACGGCAGGTTGGAAGCGCCGCCTCTCTCCCGGGACGGCGACGTCGTCTCGCACTCGCGGTGACCTTCAGGATCGAACTCGACAGGAGGATGCCAGTCCGCAACAGCCTCGACGAACGACCGGAAACCGCCGTATTCGAGGACCAACAGTTCGGTCAGATAGCCGGAGAACCCGCGTGTTCGCAGGTCGCTACCGTAGACGCCGATACCAGTGAGAAACTGCTTGCAGACCCGGACCTCGCTGGCGAGATCGGCGTCGAGTCGTTCGGTCAGGTACTCGGTGTGAAACGGCGTGCGATCGACCGCCGACTGGATCGCGGTCGCGTCGGACACGTCATAGCAGGGGACGAGATCGACGTCGAATCCCGCAAACTCGCCGACGACATAGGGGTGTTCGGCGTATTCCTCACGACCGCCGGGCAGGACTTCGTGTCCGACCTGGAGTCCATACGCCTCGAGCTGTTCACGAGAGATATCCGGCGAGAAGCGCACGAACAGGTCTACGTCGCGATCACCGGCGATCCAGGTCCCGCGGGCTGTCGAGCCGACTTGGATCACGTCTGCTTCGACCGGCAGTGTCTCAATTGCGGCTTCGATGCGGTCGGTCAGCTCCGCGACGGCGTCCCGGAGTCGCTGGCGTTCCTCACGGTCGGGCTCGACCCGCTCGCGAACGGTCGAGACGACGGCGTCGAACTCGTCGCTCATAGCAGAAGGATGCCGGCAAGTACGTGAAAGCGTGTCGATGCACTGGCGAAGCGAAAGCCCTATCAAATAACTCCAACTACCTGAGAGTGCAATAGCGGGCCGCCGTAGCTCAGATGGTAGAGCACCACGCTGTTAACGTGGTTGTCCCAGGTTCGAGTCCTGGCGGCGGCGTCAAATCGCGGAGCGATTTGTCGGCCCACGAGAACTGCTCGCAGTTCTCGGGACGGCGCTTTCTGCTGCGAGCAAGACGACGAGCGTAGCGAGTCGTTCGCGAGCAGCGAAAGCAACTCCCACCAGGACTCGAGCAGACGAGTCGCAGCCCGGAACGACTGAACGGAGTGAAGCCGCACGCCCGGACCGTCTCGGCGAGTTCGAGTCCTGGCGGCGGCGTCCTTCTATCGCGAACGAGACGGTGAGCGATACGGACGAGATTCGCAGGACTCGGACACGGAAGTCGCAGCCCGGGAAGCGAGCGTAAGCGAGCGACCCGTACCGTCTTGCATCGGTTCGAGTCCTGGCGGCGGCGTCAAGTCGCGGAGCGATTTGTCGGCCCACGAGAACTGCTCGCAGTTCTCGGGACGGGGCTTCCCGTTCGGTCAAACTCACAGCGAGCAGATCTCGTGACGGCGTGTTCGTTCAGAACTCCCAAGGGCCAACGATGGAAGACGGTACAGTTTAGTCGCCGCATCGAGAAACCGCGATCAAGGGCCCTTAGCTTAGTCTGGTTAAAGCGATCGGCTCATAACCGATTGAGCGCTGGTTCAAATCCGGCAGGGCCCATACTGCCGCGACGAACGGACGTGCGGAGCGAAGTATGCCGCCAGAGGATTTGAACCCCGGCAGACGAACGAAGTGAGTCTGCAGTCGGTGCAAATCCGGCAGGGCCCATCACAATTT
This sequence comes from Halapricum sp., assembly GCA_041639775.1. GTDB lineage: Archaea > Halobacteriota > Halobacteria > Halobacteriales > Haloarculaceae > Halapricum. Next base: position 4,981 of record JBEQBN010000042.1, on the reverse strand, counting down.
TGCCCGATTCCGAGCTGAAAACGGCCGTCCAACCGTTATTTCGACTGCAGGGAAAACTAGAGCTAACGAGCGTGTGACGGGTCAGCGGACAACTATTCGAGGAGAAACAAGAGGGTGAGTGGACCGGCGGGGATTTGAACCCCGGGCCTCTTCCTTGCGAAGGAAGCGATCTGCCACTGATCTACCGGCCCGCGTGTATCGTCCCACGAAGCGCAGGTGTTTGAATGATGCGATTCCTCCTGCGCGTGAGACCCTATTCGGGCAGTGCCAGTCGTTCGCTAACGACTCCGTTAGTCTTCGAGGACGATCTCAATGGAGACGTCGTTGGGGACCTGGATGCGCATCAGCTGACGTAGTGCCCGTTCGTCGGCGTCGATGTCGATCAGCCGCTTGTGGACGCGCATTTCCCAGTGCTCCCAGGTGGCCGTCCCCTCTCCGTCAGGGGACTTCCGGGCTGGCACTTCCAGCGTCTTGGTCGGCAGCGGGACGGGCCCACTGAGCTTGACGCCGGTTTTGTTTGCGATCTCGCGGACATCGTCACAGATGTCGTCTAGGTCTTCTGGACTCGTGCCCGCAAGCCGAACGCGTGCTTGCTGCATTATTCGCGCTCGTCGACGCTCAGGACCTTGCCGGCCGCGATGGTCTGACCCATATCACGGATAGCGAAGGAACCGAGCTCGGGGATCTCGCTGGACGGCTCGATGCTGAGCGGTTTCTGCGGACGGACGGTGACGACCGCCGCGTCACCCGACTGGATGAAGTCGGGGTCCTCTTCGGCGACCTCGCCGGAGGAGGGGTCGATCTTCTGATCGATCGACTCGATCGTACAGGCGACCTGTGCGGTGTGGGCGTGGAAGACCGGCGTGTAACCCGCGGTGATCACGCTCGGGTGCTGCATCACGACGATCTGGGCCTGGAAGGTCTCAGCGACCGTCGGCGGGTCGTCGGCCGGACCACAGACGTCACCGCGTCGGATGTCGTCCTTGCCGATACCGCGGACGTTGAACCCGACGTTGTCACCGGGGCCCGCGCTCGGGACTTCCTCGTGGTGCATCTCGACGGTTTTGACCTCGCCACCGACGTCAGACGGCTGGAAGCTGACGTTGTCGCCAGGCTGCATCGTCCCGGTCTCGATCCGTCCGACTGGGACGGTCCCGATACCGGAGATGGTGTAGACGTCCTGGATCGGCAGTCGCAGCGGCGCGTCCGTCGGCGGCTGGGGCTCAGGCAGCGCGTTGAGCGCTTCCAGAAGCGTCTCGCCGTCATACCAGTCCGTGTTGTCCGAGGCTTCGGAAACGTTGTCACCCTCGAACGCAGAGGTCGGAATGAACTTCGCCTTCTCGGCGTCGAAGGCGACCTGTTTAAGCAGCTGTTTGACCTCTTCGACGACCTGGTCGTACTCGGACTCCTTGTAGTCGACGAGGTCCATCTTGTTGACCGCGACGATGAGCTCGTCGATACCCAGCGTCTTCGAGAGGAAGACGTGTTCCTGGGTCTGGGGCTGGACGCCGTCGTCCGCGGCGACCACGAGCACGGCGTTGTCGGCCTGGCTCGCGCCCGTGATCATATTCTTCACGAAGTCACGGTGGCCCGGACAGTCGACAATGGTGAAGTAGTACTCGTCGGTGTCGAACTCCTGGTGGGCGATGTCGATGGTTACACCACGCTCTCGCTCCTCGGCGAGGTTGTCCATCACGTAGGCGAACTCGAATCCGCCCTTGCCTTTCTCTTCTGCTTCTTCCTTGTGCTGTTCGATGACGTGCTCGGGTACGGATCCTGTCTCGTACAGGAGCCGACCGACCATCGTACTCTTCCCGTGGTCAACGTGGCCGATAATGGCCAAGTTCTGGTGCGGTTTGTCGTCGCTCATTGGTATCTCACGCGCAGAGGCGCTGTATCGGAATCATTCGGCAGAAGCAATTAAAACGGTTTCGATACGCCACAGCCCCCGTCCCGTCGCTGTCTTGCGTTTTGGGAACTGCTGTCACGGGCCGCGGGGGCCAAGTTGAGCAATATCGGCCAGTACCGCCGTCGCAGTCTCCGGACCGCCCGCGCCACGGCCCGAGAGATTGAGTCGTCCCGCGTTTTCGGTCTCCAACTGGACGATATTGCGGGTCCCACTCGGGGCGAGATCGGCGTGTTCAGACACCAGTCGTGGCCCAACGCGAATATCGCCACTGGAAACCTCGCCGATCAGTCGAATCGTCCGGCCGTCCTCGCGAGCCAACTCGAGGGCGCTCGGCGGGATCGACTCGATGCCGTCGACAGTCGCGTCCGCAAGAGTGTACTCGCGGTCGCCCGCCGAGAGAACGTTCGCCAGAATAACACACTTCAGTGCGGCGTCAGTTCCTTCCACGTCGAAAGACGGATCAGCCTCCGCAACACCCAAATCCTGGGCCTCAGCTAGCACGTGTTCGTAATCCAGCCCCTCCGCAGCCATCCGCGAGAGTATGAAGTTCGCAGTCCCGTTGAGCACGCCCCGGACTGCGGTGATCGTTTCCGGCCCGTAATCTTCGATCGTCGACAGCACCGGGATCGCGCCGGCGACCGTCGCCTCGAATCGGACCTCACCCGCGCTCCCCGTAGCCAGAGTCATCACGTCGCCGTAGCGTTCAGCGACCGGCCCCTTGTTTGCTAGCACGACGTGGCGGTCCCGTTCGAGGGCGGTCCGCACGTGCTCAAACCCAGGCTGGGCGTCTCCGAGTGTCGTCGGTGTTGCCTCCACAAGCACGTCATATTCGGCCTCAAGGGCGTCTACCGGGCTCGCCGTCCCGACAACGCCCTCGCTTGCTTTCCGTTCGAAGACAGCAACAGGATCGAGACCGTCGGGGTCGATCGCGGCCGACGTGGAGTCGGCTACCGTAGTGACCGTATGGCCGTATTCGCCGGCCAGTTCCGCGACGGAACTGCCGACTGCGCCCGCACCTGCAATCGCGAGCCGCATCAGGCACCACCTCCAGCTGCCAGCGGCTCGATCACGCGCAGACCCTTCTGGGCAGCAACTGACCGAACGGCCCGCAGGGTCTCCGCAACGGCACCCTGATCAGTTTTCAATCGCACGCGTGCACTCGACTCGTCGTCGGCTCCTTGCGGCGCGGACAGCGACAGGTCCGCGACACGGCTGTCCGTCTCCGTCCGCAGTTGTGTGAGGGTATCGGACAGGTCGGTGTCGACCAGATGACCCACAAGCAGGACGGTCAGTTCCTCGCTATACCGTTCCTGGCCGGCCTGAACGACGTTGACGCCGGCTTCACGCAGCGCTTCGACGATCGTCTCGAAGCGCTCGGGGGTCGCCTCCAAGTCTACCTCGACCGGGATCCGACCGCGCGGTGTGAGATTACCGCGTTCGTGAAAGATCGACAGGAGATTGCCGCCGTTGTCGGCGATCGGTTCCAACGCGGCCAGCAGTTCGCCGGGTTCGTCGGCGAGTTCTAACCGAACGGTGTACGCCTGAGTTCGCGTCTCGCTCATCGGGAACTCACCATACTTTCGATCGGGTTCATAGTATCAGGCGTACGCCGGACGCCGTCAAGAAGGTTCGGACGGGGTAACGCCACAAGAGACAGAGGGAGTTACAGCGGGTCGAGTCGGCCGACGTCGGCCAGCATCGCGGTCGCGGTCTCCGGGCCGCCTGCGCCGCGGCCCGAAAGGTTGAGCCGTCCAGCGTTTTCGGTCTCCAACTGGACGATATTGGTCGTCCCGGTGACTGCGAGTTCGTTATGCTCGGGCACCAGTCGCGGGCCGACGCGAATCTCGCCGCCGGAAACCTCGCCGATCAGTCGGATCGTTCGACCGTCTTCCTGGGCCAGTTCTAACGCACTCTCGGGAATGTCCTTGATGCCCTCGACGGTCGCGTCCTCGAGAGTGTACTCGCGATCGCTCCCGGTGAGGACGTTTGCCAGGATGACACACTTCAGGGCCGCGTCAGTGCCTTCCACGTCGAAGGCGGGATCGGTTTCGGCGACGCCGAGATCTTGGGCTTCCGCAAGTACGTGTTCGTAACCGAGCCCGGCACTGGCCATCCGAGAGAGGATGAAGTTCGCGGTCCCGTTGAGCACGCCTCGGGCCGCGGTGATCGTCTCCGGACCGTAGTCTTCGATCGTCGACAGCACCGGAATCGCGCCGCCGACCGTCGCCTCGAACCGGACCTCGCCAGCACTCTCTTGGGCCAGATCCATCACCTCGCCGTAGCGTTCGGCCATCGGCCCCTTGTTGGCCAGGACGACGTGGCGGTCCCGTTCGAGTGCGGCTTTCAGGTGGCCAAAGCCGGGCTGGGCGTCGCCGAGCGTGACCGGCGTCGCCTCCACGAGCACGTCGTACTCGGCGTCGAGAGCATCCTCGGGGTCGGCCTCGCCAAGGTGGCTCTCACCCTCGTGCTGGCGCTCAAGCGCGGCTTCGACGTCGATCCCGTCAGGGTCGATCGTTGCGGCTTCGACGTTGGCCATCGCAGTGACAGCGTGGCCGTACTGGCCGGCGAGTTCCGCGACGGAACTCCCGACGGTGCCGGTCCCGACGATCGCCAGCCGCATCAGACACCACCTCCGGCCGCCAGCGGTTCGATCACGCGCAAGTCCTTCTGGTCAGCGACCGACCGGACGGCCTGAAGCGTCTCCTCGACGGCCCCCTGATCGGTTTTCAGTCGAACCCGGGCACTTGATTCACCCGCAGCGCCCTCCGGTGCGGACAGTGACACGTCCGCAACGGCGCCGTTCTCATCCCGTAGCTGCGAGAGTGTGTCCGAAAGATCAGTATCGACGAGATGACCCACGAGAACAACCGTTAGTTCTTCGCTGTACCGTTCCTGGCCCGCCTGGATGACGTTGACGCCGGCTTCGCGCAGCGCTTCGACGATCGTCTCGAAGCGCTCGGGGGTCGCCTCCAGGTCGACCTCGACCGGAATGCGACCGCGCGGGGAGACATTCCCGCGCTCGTGGAAAATCGATAATAGATTACCGCCGTTGTCGGCGATCGGTTCCAAGAT
>JBEQBN010000041.1:5744-7633 GCA_041639775.1 Halapricum sp. | reverse complement strand
GTGTACCACTCCTCAATCGCGCCGGCGATGGCTTGCGGGCTTAGCGAGTAAGACGTCTGCAGCGACCGCCGGGCGATGTCCCGGATCGCCGGCCGGTCCGCAGGCGTGGCGGGACGGACGTTCATACCGGAATGTTCGTCCCCAGTCGTTAAAAAGACAGCCGCTCGTGCGAATTCTGCCCTCAGTCGGAAAATGATAATACGAGTGTCGTAACGCTAAAGAGTCAAACACGCCTTTTAGTAGATAACATGAATAACGAACGTGCAGTCGGGAGGTGGTTCTGTGGGTGTCGAGATTAAGGAGTCGCCGGTAACGGACGCCGAATTCGAGGCGATGGCGGAGTTCGTTCGCGACTACCTCACGGCAAGTGTCGAGACCGAGACGGAAGGGGGTCGTATGCGGTGGTACCCCTGGCACTCGGCGGAGTATCGGTTCAATCACATTCTGAACGTCGTCGATCTCGCCGAGGAACTCGCCCAAGCGGAAGGCGCAAACGTCGACGTGACTCGAGTAGCGGCGCTGTTTCACGACATTGCCAAACTCGAAGCCGAGCAGGACCGCCACGCTGAGATCGGTGCGAAAATCACACGGGAGTATCTGACCACACACGGGGACTACCCACCGTCGTTCGTCGAGCAGGTCGTCGACGCGGTGCGAGATCACTCCTATCAGGGCGAACTGACGGATCTCCCGCTTGAGACCCAGTGTCTCATCGAGGCTGACATCCTCGACAAGGTCGGAGCGAACGGTGCGACGCTTCTGTTGTTGCGGATGGGCTATGAGTCTCGGACACATATGGACGCCGCCGAGATGGTCGGGCGCGTGCTCGAACGCGGACGGGATGCCAAAGAGCGCATCCGTAGCGACGCCGCAGAGAGTGTCGCCCATCGCCGTATCAAACGGGTGAAATGGCTCAAGGAGTGGCTCGAAGCCGAGGTCGCGGATATGGACGCCGCCGACCCATTCGGCCCCGACAACGACGATCAGACAGGGCAGTAGAGCGGATCGGCGACTCTAGCCAGTCGAGTAGCACCGGCGATCAGGTGAGTGTACGTACCGCGTCGATGATAAAGAGCGCGCCGAACCCGGCGAACGCCACCGCACTCAGCGTCGCGACCGTCGGAGCGAAACGGTCGACGCGTTCACGACCGGCGACCAGTGCCGCCGGGAACGCGACGATCCAGAGGACGATCCCGGCGAACAGCCCGGCGATCAAAAGCGGTGTTCCGGTTCTGACGATCAACACGCCGGCCAGGGGTGACTCCGAGGACAGCGCCGTCGCCAGCACGTCAATCCGTCCCGGATCAAGCAGTCCGACGCCGACAGTGAGCCAAAAGACGATCTGATAGGGATTGGTTATCGCGAGCGTAAACGCTTTCAAGAACCCGTGTCCACCAGTCTCCGAACCCTCCCCCTGAAAGGTCACGGAGAGATCCTGGAGTGCATCGTAGGCAAAATACCACAGGAGAAGCCCGCCGATACCGACCATAAGCCCCTGGACCGTGGGGGAACGCTGGACGACCGTGACGGCGCCGAGCAGCGACAGCGCGAGAAAGCACGCGTCGGCGATCATCGCCCCGAGCCCCGCAGTAAAGCCCGCACGCCAGCCCCTGACGACGCTCTCTTCGGCGATGACAGCGTTCATCGGCCCCGGCGGTGCGGCCAGAGCGAGCCCGAAGACGGCACCTGCACCCGCGGTCGCGAGCACCTCGACGAAACTCATCAGCGTGGTTTCGTGGCTGTCGGTGAAAAGCCCGACGAGTTCAGCTACCGGTGCCCCGACGAATTTAGCTACCGGTGCCCCGACGGGTTTAGCTACTGATACATCCCCACGGGCTGGGCCTGTGAGCTCTCGTCGCCGGCCTGTTGCATCCGCTGGGCGAGGCGCT
>JBEQBN010000041.1:0-5734 GCA_041639775.1 Halapricum sp. | reverse complement strand
GACGGCACCTGCACCCGCGGTCGCGAGCACCTCGACGAAACTCATCAGCGTGGTTTCGTGGCTGTCGGTGAAAAGCCCGACGAGTTCAGCTACCGGTGCCCCGACGGGTTTAGCTACTGATACATCCCCACGGGCTGGGCCTGTGAGCTCTCGTCGCCGGCCTGTTGCATCCGCTGGGCGAGGCGCTCTTTGGCCTCGCCGATCTCCTGGGCCTGTTCGACCAGCGTCTCCGTCTCGACTTCGATGTCGGCTATCGGCTCGACGACTCGGTCGAGGACCGCCTTCGCCGCGGCCGGGTCCGGGAACTGTGGGGACGCCTCAGCGACAAATCCGAGCGCGTCCAGCCCCCCTTTTTCGGCGTGATAGATGAGCGCACCTGTCGGACCGCTAACGACACCGCGTTCGCCGGGCGTCGAGACGTCGATGTCGTCTAACTGCGCGCCCGCTCCGGCGATCGAGAGACCGACGACATCGGTCGTCTGGTCATCGGAGCGCTGGGTGCCCGAAATGTACAGTGGGAACGCTCCCTGTTCGTCGAGCCAGTTCGTCACGCAGGCGGCGAACTCCTCCGCGGCCGACGGCGAGATCGGGACGTCACTCTGCAGGACCAGTAGATCACGTTGTGCGTCCGCGTGGATCCGAACCGGTGGCTCGATGCCGTGGCCGTCCTTGTCGTAGATCGCGACTTCCGGTAACCCATCGCAGTGAATCGACGCATAATGGTCCATCCCGTAGGTCTCGACGAGGTGATCGGCGGCGATCTTGCCGACGAGGCCCAGGCCAGGGAGCCCCTCGATCAGTACCGACTCCGTGAGTTCGATATCGTCACGATGCACATCAATTCGTGCCATATGTGACCATACAACGGGACGTGGCTTACCGTTTGGCCTTCGAAACCCACAAGCCCCGAGTTCGCCAAAGGACGGTCGATGGACGCGCTGTCGCGATACGAACCGATTATCGAGGACTACGAGGCCTTTCTGTCGGCCTGTGAGCGGCCGCTTCCTTCGGTCGTTCGGGTCAATACGATCAAAGCGACCGTCGAACGTGCTAAGCGAGGACTGGCCGAGTCCGGCATCGAACTCGATCCGGTCGAGTGGCATCCGCGCCTGTTTCGGGTGCCGGACGACCAGCCTGGCGCCAACTGGCCGTACTCCCACGGCTGGATCCACGGCCAGGAGGAGGTCTCGGCCGTCCCGGCGACCGTGCTCGATCCCGAACCCGGCGAGCGGGTCTGGGACGCGACTGCCGCCCCGGGGAGCAAGACCACGCAACTGGCCGCGCGTATGGACGATCGGGGACTGCTTGTCGCGACCGACAGCAATCTCGGCCGCCTGTCCGCGCTACGCTCGAACACCGAGCGACTGGGCGTGACGAACGTCGCCGTCACCAACGAGGACGCGCGCAACCACTCGCTGCAACCGTTCGGGGGCGAGCCCTACGACAAGGTCCTGGTCGACGTGCCCTGCTCGTGTGAGGGAACGATCCGCAAGAACCCGGACACCCTCGAGGAGTGGTCGCTGGGCCACGTCACCGGCATCGCCGACGTACAGAAGGCAATCCTCGAACGGGCGATCCAGACGACTCGGGAGGGCGGGACGGTCGTCTACTCGACGTGTACGTTCGCGCCCGAGGAAAACGAGGCCGTGCTGGATTACGCGCTCGACGCCGAGGACTGTCGGCTCGTCGAGTTCGAGTTGCCGCTAACGTATCGGGACGGCGTGACCGAGTGGGACGGTGAGGTGTTCGACCCGCACGTCGAGCGGGCAAAGCGGATCTATCCACATCACAACGACACGGGCGGCTTTTTCGTCGCGAAGCTGGAGGTGCTGGGATGAGCGAGAACGTCAGTCATCGGTTCGACCGACTGCCGGCCACGGAAGCCAAACGGGACGTCGAGAGTCGACCGACCCGTGAGGCGATCGTAGACTTCTGGGCGGACCGGTTCGGGGTCGACCCCGAGACGTTCGCACCCTACACCTTCTGGGAGCGGGGCAACGGGAAGGTCTGGGTGTTCGCGGACGACCTGGAGACGCCGGTCGACATCGAGGCGTTGGGGATGTCGTTTATGCGCACGCGCCAGGAGCACTGGAAGCCGACGACCGAGGCCGTCCAGCGGTTCGGGGCTAGGGCAACTCGCAACGTCATCCACCTCGACGACGGGCCGGCTGAACGCTTCCTAGCCGGCGAGGACCAGCAACTGGCGTGGGAGGGCGACTGGGGGTATCTAATCGCTACCCACGACATCGCAGGCGAACCCGAGCCGATCGGTGTCGGCCTGTACGTCCACGGGAAGTTACGCTCACAGATTCCCAAGGGCCGCCGTCGTGAGTTCGGCGGCGAATAACGCCGGTTTCGACCGTTCGAGACGGCAGCGATAAGTGCGCCGGGACGGATCCACGGATATGCACGCGACTGCGAAGGCCCACCCGATCCAGGGGCTGGTCAAGTACCACGGGATGCGCGACAGCGAGCTTCGATACCCGTATCACGACAGCATCAGCGTCTGTACGGCACCGAGCCACACGAAGACGACCGTCTCCTTCGAAGCGGAGGCCGAAACCTACGTCGTCGACGGCGAGACGGTGACCGGCCGCGGCGCCGAGCGGATCCAGTCCGTCCTCGACCGTGTTCGCGAGTTGGCCGACATCGAGCGGCCGGCCCGCGTCGAGAGTGAGAACTCCTTCCCGACGAACGTCGGGTTCGGCTCGTCGTCGTCGGGCTTTGCCGCGCTGGCGATGGCCGCCGCCGACGCCGCCGGGCTCGAGCTGACCCGTTCCGAGATTTCGACAATCGCCCGTCGCGGCTCGGCGTCCGCAGCGCGGGCGGTCACGGGCGGCTTTTCCGTTCTCTATTCGGGCAAAAACGACGAAGACTGCTACGCCGAGCGGATCGAGACCGACCTGGACGAGCAGCTACACGTCGTCGCGGCGCTGGTCCCGACCTACAAAGAAACGGAAGCCGCTCACGCCGAAGCGACCGAGAGCCATATGTTCGACGCTCGGCTGGCTCAGATCCACGAACAGATGGACGAGATGCGCGACGCGCTCCGGGCTGGCGACTTCGGGCGAACCTTCGAGTTGGCCGAGCGTGACACCCTCTCGCTGGCGGCGACGACGATGACCGGCCCGTCAGCGTGGGTCTACTGGCAACCCCAGACGATCGAGATCTTCAACGCTGTCCGACAACTCCGCTCTGAGGGCGTTGAAGTGTACTTTTCCGGTGATACGGGCGCGAGCATCTACGTCAACACGACTGAACAACACGTCGAGAGAGTCGAAGAGACAGTCTCGGAACTCGGCATCGAGACCCGCCACTGGACGGTCGGTGGTCCCGCTGAAGTGCTCGCCGACGAGCAAGCGCTGTTTTGAACGGCTTGAGAGGAGTGACCACGATATGAACCCACATACAGACGTATCGCCAGCGGTCCGGCAGGGACGGCAATCACAGCTCTCCCATCCGGCGATCTACCCGTATGACAGTGAGAAACAATGACCCCTTCGACCGGAATACTTTAATAGCAGAAAACTGTAGAAGGTAATACCAGAACGCTCCTGGCGTTCGGCAGCATCGTGCGACGCCCAACATGACAGGGAATCTCGTTATCAGGCGCCAGCCGACTTTTAGCGGTGTCTCTGTCACAAACGGGAGCTGTATGGCATCGGAGGGTTTCAAACTATGGCAGACTCGATAGACGAATCCAAGAACGTATCGGTAACAGACGAAGAACTCGAAACGAAGTCCAAAGGCGAGCTTATCAAGCTCGCTGGCAAACTTCGGGATCGACGCAACGACCTCAACCAACTCGCTTCTGAGCGTGCCTCGGACCGCGACGATCTGAACGCGAAAACGCGCGAGAAAGTCGACGAGGCACAGGAGCACCGCGAGAAGCGCGACGAGCTCAACGAGCAGGTGCAGGAACACAAAGAGAGCCGAAACGAGCTCAACGCGGAAGCAAACGAGCTGTTCGAGGAGGTCGAACAGAAGAAAAACGAGCTCGAACTCAACGAGGGCAAAAGCATCGAGCAGCTCGAAGACGAAATCGAGGATCTCGAGTTCAAACAGCAAACGGAAGTCCTGGGTGCCGAAGAGGAGCGTGAGCTGATCGAGAAAATCGAGCAGAAACGCGAGAAGCTCCAGGAACGCAAGGAGAAACTTGAGCAGACCGACGACATCGACGAACTCAAAGAGGAAGCCGAGGAGATCCGATCCGAGGCGTCCCGCCACCATCAAAAGGTCACGGAGCTGGCCGACGAGGCCCAAAAGCATCACAACAAGATGATCGAGGCCTATCGCGAGGCCGACGAGATTCGTGACGAGGCCGACGAAATGCACGAGAAATTCGTCGAAGCCCAGGAAGCGGCCGACCAGCACCACGAGGACTTCGTGCGCGTCCAGAAGCGTCTACGCGAACTGGACAAAAAGGAGGAAGAGGAAGAGCGCCAGGAGCGCGAGCAGAAACAGGAAGCCGCCCGCGAGGAGGCCGAGGAGATCTACCAGAAGTTCAAAGACGGCGAGACCCTCGAGACCGAGGATCTTATGAAGCTCCAGAAGACGGGACTGCTGTAATCGAGCGCTATTCTGTCGTCGCCGTGCACGCGGAGTGTCGAAGATTTTTATAGGCTCGCCGTCTGCTCTGTGCTGTGACAACGCTGGTCGTCAGTATCGATCGGGGTGGGGCAGTCACGGGCGATATGGACGCCCCCATCGTCGGATGGGACAGCGTCGAGTCGTTGGTGTCGGCGTTCGGCGTCGAGGACCCGGAAGACAGTCAGGTCAACTGCCTGCTGGAATCGCTCCGGGTCACAAGCGACCTCGAGGACAGCGGTGAAAACGCGGTCGTCGCAGTCCTGTCAGGGGCCGGCGATCCAGTGAGCATCGATCGCGCTGTCGCTCGACAGACCGACCAGCTCATCGCGGAACACGATCCCGACTCGGCTGTCGTGGTCGTCGACAGCGCGGAAGACGAACGACTGGTCCCGATCATCGAGAGTCGGATCTCTGTCGATGCCGTCGATCGGGTCGTCGTCCGGCAAGCCCGTGACATCGAGTCGACGTACTACCTGCTCAAGCAGCTCCTCGGTGACGAGGAACTGCGAGAGACGGTGTTCGTCCCGGTCGGGGCAGCGCTGATCGTTTTCCCAGTCTTGTTACTGGTCGGTAGCGTCGCCGTCGCGTTCGGCGCGATCGCAGCCGTATTCGGGGGTTTTCTTCTCTACAAGGGACTCGGTATCGACGAGTTCCTTGAGACCACAACGGCCCAGATCCAGCAAGCACTGTACTCAGGACAGGTCGCAATTGTCACGTATGTCGTGGCGGTCGGGCTGGCACTAATCGGCGTTTTCGCCGGCGTACTCGGCGTCTCGAACATCTCGACTGATGCTGAACTCCTGATCGGAATGCGATTCGTCTACGACGCCATCCCCTGGGTGACCGGCGCCGCGTTGGCGGCCAGCACTGGCCGGCTCGTCGATGAGTTCATCCGCGATGAAAGTGTCCACAGTGCGTATCTGAACCTCCCGTTCGGAGCGGTCGCCGTCGGATTAGTCGTCCGTGGGATTGCCGCGTACTTCTTGACCCGAAGCGAGACGATGGAGCCGGCCGCGGTACCGGCGATCGAATTCGGGCCGCTTCGAATCGCCGAAACCACCCTAGAACCTGGTATCGGGCTCGGAATCTACTTGACAGCCGGTGTGCTCGTGAGCCTGCTCGGCGTCCGGTTCGCGGCATACCT
>JBEQBN010000040.1:0-7737 GCA_041639775.1 Halapricum sp. | reverse complement strand
CCACTCAACTCATCGTTGACAAGGCACTTGGAGAGCTCGAAACCTACCGTGACAACAAAGATGATGGGTGGGGGCGGCCCTACCCATACATTGACGGCCTGTACCCGATGGTGATGAACCACGGCGAGGGCTACCGGCTGTTCCCCGAAGACGATACCACAGTTCGATTCCGCATCACGGCTACGAGAGGAACGCACGTCAAAGGTGAACTTCGTGGGAGCCCTGACCACTTCGACCGTCTGAGGACTGCTTTCAACGATGAGGAATGGCGGGTTGGCACGGCTGAAGTCGTCCACAAACACGACGAATGGCGACTTCACGTTACCATCACGTATGAAACGCATCGAGTCGCCAACAAACATGATGCAGACACGATTGTTGGCGTGGACGTGAACGAGGACTGTCTCGCGCTTGCCGCGATGAATCGAGACGGTGCTGTGAAAGATTCCGTGGTGTTCGAGTATCCATCGGTGAAAGAACAGCGTCACGAGTTTTTCACCAAACGTAAGCGGATGCAGAAAGCGGGGCAGACAGGCTTTGAATCAGTCGTACAGACCGAAGAACGTGACTACGTCCACGACGCTTTGCACAAGGTATCGCGTCACGTAGTCGAATGGGTCTCGCAGTTTCTGGACCCGGTAATCGTCTTTGAAGACCTCAAAGACATGCGAGACAGTATCGACTACGGCACGCGGATGAACCGTCGGCTCCACTCGTTGCCGTTCGCTGCACTCCAAGAGATGGTGTCGTACAAGGCCGCGTGGAACGGGATTCCCGCTGACAAGGCTGACCCGGAGTATACGAGTCAGCGGTGTCCACGAACGGAGTGTCAGCACACTGAACGAGCGAACCGGCAGAAAAAGCGGTTCAAGTGTCTGGAGTGTGGGTTCCAGGACCATGCAGATCGGAAGGCGGCGGTGTGCGTCGTGCAGGAGTGGTTCGATGAACAGTATGGAAATGTGCCGCCTCTCGACACCCTTCCTCAGGTGAAAAAGGTGAGACGGGCGGCATCGGGCCCTGGTGGAGGGGCCGACTCTCACGGACCCACTCCGGGTTCGGGTGTTGACCGACACGGACCGTCGGCGCGAGACTCGCAGAGTCAAGCGCGAGAGGAATTCAAGTCCGTTGCCTCAGCAGTGTCAGAGTAGACACGGACGCCCCGCGCCACCGTGCGCGGGGTACTTCACGCACTGTCGGCCGCTTTCGCGGCGCTACTGTCCGGAGACGCGATACCGCAAGAGAACACCATCGTCGATCCGTTCGATGTCGCCCAGCTCCAGTGGTGGGAACTGGTCGGTGAACCCGTTGCCGTCTGCAAGTGTCGGGGCGTCGCGCCCGCCGATCACCATCGAGCCAACGTACACGGAGAGTTCGTCCACGAGACCGGCCTTGAACAGCGAGAACACGAGTTCGCCACCACCTTCGACCAATATCTGCTCGATATCGTGCGTTTCCAGTCGCTCGAATGCCGCCGACAGGCCCACACGGTCCTCGCCGGCAGTGATGACGGTCGCCCCCATCGTTCGTGCTTCGCTGCGAGCCTCGTCGGTCGTGGTTTCACTGGTCAGCAAGATCGTCTCTGCGGCGTCGTCATAGACGGTCGCGTCAGTGGGGGTGCGTAGCCGTGAGTCAGCGATCACCCGTGCCGGTTGTGGCGGATCACCACGATCGGTCCGGGCGTCAATCCGCTCGGAACTGTCGACGGTCAACGACGGATCGTCGGCCAGCACAGTCCCAACACCGACCATCACCGCGTCGCTGTCGGCGCGAAGTGCGTCGACGCGGTCGAAATCAGCCTCGCCGCTGATCGCAATCTGCTCGCGCTGGCGCGTCGAGAGTTTCCCGTCGACGCTCATCGCGGCGTTGACGATGACGTACATATCGACGACTACTCGTGGCGAGTGAAAACCGCTTGTGATGCAGTCGGTGGCCTGCCGCACCAAGCTACGGATAGACAATCGGAAACGATTGCCGGAAAACCGGTGTAGAGCCGATAAGGCGTCCGGTCAGTTCCCAGACGGTGGGAACGGCCGGGGTCGGTAAGAACGGGCCACAGCTAGGGGTTGACAATGCCAGCTCGACCAACGGCGCCGACGACAAACGGCCGGGACGCCGACGAAGCGATCCCTGCCACGGAGTGGGTCGTGTTCACCCGCGAAACACCGACCGATCCGATGGTGCATACTGGAACCGTGCGGGCGGACGATGAAACCGACGCTCGCGAGCGCGCGGCGTCGCTGTTCCCCAGTGTAGACACGCGGTGGCTCTGCCCGGCCGACGCAATCGACCGTGACGGCTCGACGCCGCTCGAAGCGGGTGAGCCCGTATGATCCGCCTCGATGCGCTCCTCTGTGACTGTGAACAGCCGATCTCTGCGTCGCTCGATGACCCTGACCTCGAGTGGGTGCTCGAAGACGAGCAGCTACTTGGCGACCGGACGCCACTCTCGTCGTCTGAGCGTCTGGCCGTTGTCGATCAACTCGCTGCATTCGGCATCGAAACCTTGCGGCTATCCGGCAGGGACGGCGTTGGGGTCGACACAATCGACGACCTTCTCGGGCGGGCCGCCGAGCAGGGCCTGGAGACGACACTTCGACTCGATGGCGAGCGACTCGACCGAGACCGACTCCAGTCGCTTGCGGACGCCGGACTCGATCGGGTCAGTGTCGTCGTCGCGGGGCTGTCGACGCCGCACCAGAAACACGTCGCATCGGACACGACTGATGCTGCACTGGAGACGCTCCGAGCGGCCGATACGACTGATCTGGCGACTGAGCTGCGCTTCCCGTTACAGGCCAACAGCGAGACCGATATGGAGGAGATATATGACCTCGCCAGCCTACTGTCGGTAGATCGATTCCGGCTCACACATCTGCCGGACGCCGACCTCGACGACAAGCGCCGCCGTCGCGCGGTTCGCCGGCTCGCGGATCTGACCCGGGACGCCCACGAACGAGGCAACCACTTGGAGACGGTCCTGAGTGGTGGCATCGATGCCGGCTACGTGACCGAATACGCCCGTGAGCGTCTCGATGACGAGTGCTCGGTCAACGTTCGGGAGTCGCTCCGGGAACGACTCGGGACCGCCCCGTCACCGCCGGTCGCGAAGATCGGGCCGGCCGGATCGGTGTACCCAGGCCCGTTCTGGGATCGATATGCCCTCGGGTCGGTGCGTGATCGGCCGTTCGGTGCAATCTGGACCGACGAATCCAACCCACTTTTACAGCGGCTCCGCCACGAAGAGGCCGGACTGCCCGATCGCTGTCGCCGCTGTGAGTTCGGGGATGTCTGTAGTGGCGGTTCGCGCGGGCGTGCGCTGGCCGCTCACGACGATCCGTTCGAGCCGGATCCGGTCTGTTATGTCGATAAAGAGAGAGCAGCGAGCGGGTCTACAGCCGAGTCGACGGCAGACTAATACCGAGGCGTTTTTGATCGGTGCCGTCAAAGCCTCGCTCGTGCTCTCGGTCGAGCTTCACGTTCACTCCTCGCTATCCTACGACGGGCGTGACTCCGTCGACGCGCTGTTGGAGAGAGCGCAGAACGCGTCCCTCGATGCACTGGCGATCACTGATCACGACGAGTTCGACGCGAGCCGCGAGGCCGTCGAGAAAGCGCCCGCGTACGATCTCATCGGCATTCCGGGGATGGAAGTAACCAGCAACGCCGGCCACATACTGGCGCTGGGGATCTCCGAAGTGGTTCCACCGGGGTTGCCCTTCGTTGAAACGCTCGATCGAATCCACGAACAAGGTGGGATTGCTGTCGTCCCGCATCCGTTCCAGGAGTCACGGAGCGGCGTAATGGCGAATATTTCCCGCGTGGAGCTCGCTCGCGCGGACGCGATCGAGGTCTACAACTCTCGGCTGTTGACTGGTTACGCCAACAAGCAGGCCCGGGAGTTCGCGACCGAACACGGGATCCCGATGACGGCCGGCAGCGATGCCCACATCGCGGAGATGGTCGGCCGAGCGATAACGAACGTCGACACCGACGAGCGATCGGTCGAGGCGATCCTCTCGGCGATCGCCGAAGGCCAAACGGAGATCGAGGGGAAACGAACTCCCTGGCATATCAGTTTCAAACAGGCCGCCGGCGGGGCGAAACGACGCGTCCGATCACGGCTGGCGGACTTTCTCGAATGACGCTGCACGGTGCTTCCCCCGCGGTCGTCCGGGCGGCGATCCAGCGCGGCGATCCGCTCCCCGGTGCCCGAGGGTTCGCCGGCGAGGTCGACGGGATGCTCGTCCGGGACGTGCTCGGCCGATATCCCCTCTTTGTCGACGGCGAGTCCTGGGCGTTCGATCCGTCCGAACTCGCCGATCCGGAGCCGTTTCCGGCCGGCCACGTCCGGACGGCCCAGGGCCTCGAACGGTGGGGCGAGCTACCTGATCCGTCAGTCGCCGATCCGAGCGAGGGTGTCGCAGCTGTTCGCTCGGCGCTCGAACGCGCTTTCTCGACGGTCGATACCGACGGCCTCGCAATCGCGTTCTCCGGTGGCGTCGATTCGGCATTGCTTGCGGCTGCGCTTGAGGTCCCGCTGTACGTCGCCGGGTTTCCGGACAGCCACGACGTCGAGGCGGCCAAACGCGGCGCCGCGCTGCTCGATCGGGAACTCACGGTCGTCGAGTTGACCCACGCGGACCTCGAAGATGCCGTGCCCGAACTCGTGGGTGCGACCGGGCGGACAAACGCGATGGATATCCAGATCGCGCTGCCGCTGTATCTGGTCGCCAGGCAGGTCGCAGCCGACGGGTTCGACCGGCTGGCGCTCGGACAGGGAGCCGACGAGCTGTTCGGCGGCTACGCGAAGGTGGCGAAAGCGCCCGAGGACCCGCGGCTAGACAGCGATACCGTCCGTGGGGCGACCCACGAGGTGATCGAGACACTGCCCGACCAGCTCGAACGGGACGTGCTGGCCGTCCGAGCGGCCGGTGTCGAACCGGTCGCGCCGCTGTTGCACGACGCCGTCGTCGCAGCCGCGCTGGGGCTGCCCGGCGAAGTACTCGTCGAGGGAGAGACCCGGAAAGTCGCGCTCCGGGAGGCGGCCTGGCGGTGGCTGCCCGAGGAGCTGGCGACGAAGGACAAAAAGGCCGTCCAGTACGGTAGTCTCGTCGCTCGCGAACTCGACCGGCTGGCCCGCCAGGCCGGGTTCAAGCGCCGAATGGACGACCACGTCACCCAGTACGTCGAGTCGCTCAGTACGTGATCCGTGGCGCGTCACAGTCAAGTCGTCGCCAGCCGAACGATCGCCTAATGGAAGTTACAATACGCCGAGCCGACGCTGACGACGCGGCGAGTCTCGACGTGCTCCGTGCACAGGCGCTCAAGGCGGCGTTTCAGACGGGCTACGATCGCAAGACTGTCGGGGAACTGGTCGCGACTGTCGATTCCGAACTCGCGTCCCGGATCGACGACGACCGGTATCTCGTCGTCGTCGCCGAGACAGAGATCACGATCGTCGCATACGCCGTCGCCGACCGCCAGGACGGCGAACTGATGACGATCGTGACGAGCCCGGACTATCAGCGGTCCGGCTTCGCCAGCGCCGTACTCGACCGCATCGAGACGGCGGTCGTCGACGCCGGCCACGAGACGCTCTCGGCGACCGCCCCCGACCTCGCGCTGGCGTTTTTCCAAGCCCGTGGCTTCGATCCGGTCGAGACGACCACGTGGCACGATCTCCCCGCGAGCCGCGTCCGAAAATCGCTGTGACGCTGACTGCCACACCGGTGAGGTGCTGAACCACTACGTTCCCTTTTGATTCGGTCGAATTGGCGTCTCCCTGGAGGTGTGTCTTCGCAGGCACGGCCGGCGGAACGGATCAATCTGAAGTCGTGATTAAACAATATAATGAATACTATGTCTTTCGATAGGTATTGTTTCAGTAGTCCATCCTAGGTGTACGATCGTAATATTTGCCGCCCAGAAATCGAACGCAGTGTTAGATACCGTGCGATTTATGGGTCTATTTCACACAGATATACGCAGACTATGGACAGCACCGATACCGGGAAAAATAGACAGTTACTTGATGAGACGGCACAGAAGGCAAACTGTGGCGTCGGTATCACGCTCGATCTCTCCGGTGAGCGCGATCACGATATCATCGAGGACGGACTCGATCTCCTGGAAAACCTCGATCATCGTGGGGCCCGCGGGGCGGAACCGGACACCGGCGACGGCGCCGGGATACTGATCCAGAAGCCACACGCGTTCTTCGCCGACGAGGTCGACGGGCTCGGCGAGTTCGATGAGTACGGCGTGGGGATGGTCTTCCTGCCGAACGACGAGCCCAGCGCGCAGCTCCGGTCGCTGATCGAGACGGCCGCCGATGGGGAGGGATTCGACGTCGTCGCTTGGCGCTCGGTCCCGACCGACAACAGTTCTCTCGGTGAGACCGCCGTCGAGACCGAACCGGACGTCGAACAGTTCTTCGTCGAGTCACAGGACGACCGCTCGCCCGAGGAACTCGACTCGGACTTGTATGTCCTCCGTCGTGTCATCGAGAACCGGGTCGCCGAGCGCGATCCTCCGGGCAGTGATCGGTTCTACGTCTGCTCGCTCGATCGCCGGAAGATCGTCTACAAGGGGCTGCTGACGAACGCACAGGTCAGGCAATATTATCCCGACCTCTCCGACGAGCGAGTCGTCTCCCGGCTCGCATTCGTCCACTCGCGGTTCTCGACGAACACGCTGGGTGCGTGGGAACTCGCACATCCCTACCGCAACATCATCCACAACGGCGAGATCAACACGCTTCAGGGCAATCTCAACTGGATGCGGGCGCGCGAGCCCGAGCTGGACAGTCCCGCGTTCGGTTCGGACATCGAGAAGCTCAAACCGATCACCGACGAGGACCAGAGCGATACCGCCGTCGTCGACAACGTCCTGGAGTTGCTCGTCGAGAGCGGTCGATCGATGCCCCACGCCCTCCGGATGCTCGTTCCCGAGGCCTGGGAGCAGAACGACCAGCTCGATCAGGACCGGAAAGACTGGTATCGGTACCACTCGACGATCAACGAACCGTGGGACGGCCCGGCGCTGATCGCCTACACTGACGGGTTCAAAGTCGGCGCAGTCCTGGATCGGAACGGCCTCCGACCGTGCAGATACGCCGTCACGGAAGACGATCGGCTCGTAATGGCCAGCGAGGCCGGCGCGCTGGAACTCCAGGAGGAGAACGTCGCACACAGGGACCGTCTGCAGCCGGGGCAGCTGTTCTACGCCGACCCGGAGGAGGGCGGGATCGTCTCCGACGACGAGATGTTCGATCGCCTGACCGACGAGAAATACGGCGAGTGGCTCGAGGAACAGGAGGTCCGTCTGGACGATCTCGACGACGGCGTCGAACGGACGCCTACGTACGTCGACGACGAGATCGCTGCCTACCAGCGGGCGTTCGGCTACACGCTCGATCACGTCGAACACCTCGTCGAACCGATGGCCGAGGACGGCAAAGATCCGGTCGGCGCGATGGGCAACGACACGCCGCTGTCAGTCCTCTCCAGTCGCAACAAGACGCTGTTCACCTACTTCAAACAGCTGTTCGCACAGGTGTCGAATCCGCCGATCGACTACATCCGCGAGGAGACCGTCACCTCGCTGGAACAGCACGTCGGCCACCAGCGCAACCTCCTGGGAGAGAGCCCGGAGCACTGCCGACAGCTCCACCTGGAGTCGCCAATCCTCACACGCCAGCAACAGGCGACGATCGAGGACATCGACCGGAACGGCGTC
>JBEQBN010000039.1:0-7759 GCA_041639775.1 Halapricum sp. | reverse complement strand
TCACTGCTGTGGTCGTCGTTTTCGACGACATCGAGTAGTTCGTCCTCGACGGTCTCGCCGTCGAACTCTGCCAGACTCGTCGCTGCGAACTGGCCGGTCATCTGATCGTCGTCGTCGAGACAGTCGATCAGCGCCTCGATGACGCGCTCGTGGTCGCCGTCGGTGACTCGACCGAGCAGCCAGGCCGTGTTGCGTCGCTGTGCGGTCTGGGTACTCTCTTCGAGAATCTCGACCAGTGGGACGACGACCGTCGCGTCCTCTGTTGCGCTGAGTTCGTCGACGATCGACTCTCTGATCTCGTGGCTGCGCTGGCGGGGGACATTCGAGAGCAACTCGATCAGTGAGTACACTGCCGTTCGCCGGACCACCGCCGACTCGTCGTCGAGTGCTTCGACCAGGTGTTCGACCGGACGGCCGTTGTCGAAGTTGCCGAACGCGCCAATTGCGACCCGGCGGACGCGTTCGTCCGGGTCGTCGTACAGCTCCAGTAGCGCTTGCAGCGCTTGCCGGTTGGCAATCTGTCCGAGTGCGTCGGCTGCTTCCCGCCGGACCGCCGGACTCCGGTCTTCAAGGAGCTTCTCGAGTGCGTCGGTCGCGCGCGGATCGCCGATCGTCCCTGCTGCCCGTGCCGCTCGTGCGCGCACCCGGTAGTCCTCATCAGTAAACGCCTCGATCAGTTGCCCGAGCGTGTCGCTCTCGCCGAACTGCCCGAGCCCGTTGGCTGCGGCCATCCGCAGTTCGGGAATGTCGCTGTCCAGCGCCCGAGTGAACGCCTTGGCCTTCACCCAATCGGCCCCCTCATCGAAGTCGATCCCGGCGATGCTGGCGATCAGTTGCTCGATAGCGTCACCGCCCAACTCTTCAAGCGAGTCGACGGTAGCCGCTGTCACGCTGTCGGCGTCGTCGGTTTCGGCGGCCTCGATCAGCGCGTTCACGATATCGCGACGGTCGTCGTGATCGTCGAACCCGCCGAGCATATCGGCCGCCCGTTCCCGGATCTCGGGGTTGTCACTCTCTCTGAGCAGGCGAATCAATTCCTGAACGTCGCCGTCACGTTCGAGTTGATAGAGAGACATCTCAGCGTTTCCGGTAGATGCGGTGTTGTTTGTCCGCCGGCTCGAAGGTCTCGCGCATCTCCGTGGGAATCGTTTCGGTCATCCCGATCATCAGATACCCACTGTCGCGCAGTGATCCTTCGATCGTCTCGAATATCGGCACCTTGTATGAGGAGTCAATGTATATCAGCAGGTTCCGACATAAGATCAGATCGAAGGTCCCCTTCGGGTCGCCGCGGATGAGATCGTGCTGTTCGAACCGCACCATTTCTTTGACGGGGTCGCGCACCTCGAAGGTGTCGCCGTCCTGATCGACGTATGGCGCAATCTCCGAGAGGGGCTCGAGTTCTTCGGCGATGTCGGTCGTTTTCGAGGTCTCGTAGACGCCCGCCCTGGCCGTCCGGAGGATGTCGCGGTTGATATCGGTCCCGAGGATGTCGATCCGGTCTGCGTCGATCTCGGGGTCATCGAGTGCGAGCATCGCGACCGAGTACGGTTCGCGTCCGTCGGCACTCGGTGCGCTCCAGACGTCCACCTGACGGTTCCGTCCCGTCAGATCGCGCAATACTGACCTGAGACCGTCCCAGGCATCCGGATTACGGAAGAAGCCGGTGACGTTGATCGACAGCGAATCGAGCAGTTCCTCGCGTTCGCCGTCGTCGCGTTCGAGCAACCGTCGATAGGCCCTGTAACTGTCCGTGTCCGTTCGGCGCATCCGTGCGGTGATCCGCCGGTCCATATAGGCGTCGTTGTAAAACCCCGACTCGAAGTCGAGGTGGTCGCCGATATACGCAAGCAGTCCTTCGAACCCCTGTTGTGATCCGGAGCGACGCGTCATCGTTCCCTCCTCGATAGTGCTTGGAACATCTTACAACGTCACCACATCGAGAATGTGGACGATATTTCCGTCACCCAGCACGGCCGTTCCGGAGAGGCCAGGTGTGCCCGACAGGATTCCCTCTAAGGGCTTGACGACGACCTCCTCCTGGCTTTCGACGGAGTCGCAGTGCAGTGCGATCCGTCGTTCCGATTCGCGGATTCGAACGAGCATTCCGTCGCCGTTTTTTGTCTCTCCTGGCACGTCGAACGTCTCCGCGAGATCGATGACCGGATAGATCTCGTCGTCGTGTTTGATCACCTTGGTCCCGTTTATCGTCTGTGCGTCCGTCGCCTGGGTGATTTCGTCGACGTTCTTGATCGGGACACCGTATTGCTCTTCGCCGACTTGGACAAAGAGGACTTTCACGATCGCCATTGTCACCGGCAGACGCAATGAGACGGTCGTCCCTTCGCCGGGTGTGGACTCGACGTTGACGCTCCCGTCGAGTTTCGTGACCGTGTCGTGGACGACGTCCATCCCGACGCCGCGGCCGCTCGTGTCAGTGACTTCGTCAGCGGTCGAAAAGCCGGGATGAAAGACCAGATCATAGAGGTCCGAGTCTGTCATCGCTTCGATCTCCTCCGGCGAGCGGACGCCCTGATCGAGTGCCTGTTCTTTGATGGCCTCGACATCGAGTCCGCCCCCGTCGTCTTTGACCTCGATGATGACGTGATCGCGCTCGCGAGAGGCTGACAGCGTGACCTCTCCCGTCGTTGGCTTGCCGGCTCGTTCGCGCTCTTGGGGTGGCTCGATCCCGTGATCGACCGCGTTACGCAGAATGTGCATCAACGGATCGGAGATCTCGGTGAGGATCGTCCGATCGAGTTCGATGTCCTCACCTTCGATCGTAAACTCAATTTCCTTGCCCAGGTCTCGAGAGAGATCTCTGACCAACCGCGGGAACTTCCCGACGACTTTCTTCAGCGGGATCAGCCGCATATCCATCACCGTGTTCTGGAGGTTCGCGGTGATTTTATCAAGCTCGTTGAGATTTTCCGAGGCCGAGTCGAGTTGTTCCTGCTCGACGGCCCGCCGAAGTTTGATCCGGCTCGTTACCAACTGTTCGACCAGCCCGTGAAGTTCATCGAGCTGGTCGACGTCGACTCGTACCGACTTGATCTCCTCGACTGAACCGGCACCGTCGTCGTCGACGTTAGCAGCCTGCCCAGTCGACCCTACGGCCGGCGTCGATCCGTCGGCGGTACTGTCCTCACTGGACGTGTCCCTGCTCTCGGAGCTGTTCGCTGTCGCATCAGTTGCAGCCGCCGCGTCAGATTTGATAGCGTCAGTCACGTCGGTCACCGTCGCGTCTTCGATCTTGCCCGTCGCTGATAGCGTCGCCTCGACCGCAGAACGTTGGGCGCCGGCGAGAAACACACTGAACGTGTCCTCGAATTCGCCGTTTTCGATCGCATCGCGGTCCGGATCAGTCGCGACGAGATCCAATTCCGCTTCCAGCGACTCCAGAGCCAACATCGCGTCGACGCCGAGCATCTGTGACTCGCCGACCGACACCGACGCGTGATACACCGGCCCGTCTCGTTCCGGAATCTCGACGCCAGCGATGAGTGCAGACGGGGTGGGGCCCTGTGTGTCCGCTTTCGTTTCGTCGCCAGCCGTCGTCTCGCCGCCGCTAGTGCTGTCCTCGTCCATAATCCCGCGGATATCGGCGACGATAGCGTCGGTATCCGCCGTCGAGTTGCCGGTCTCGTCGATCTCGTGGACAATTGCTTCGATCTGGTCGACCCCAGCGAAGATGAGGTCCATAATATCCGGGGTCACCTCCAACTGGTCGTCGCGCATCTCATCGAGGAGGTCCTCGATTGCGTGTGCGAGCTCGGATGCATCGTCAAAGCCCATCGCACCGAAATTACCCTTTAACGTGTGTGCTGTCCGAAATATCGAGTCCATCGCCTCGGTGTTTCCGGGGTCCGATTCGAGTTCGAGCAGCGAGTTGTTCAGTTCCGTGATCGCTTCCTCGCTTTCGCGGATGAACGCGTCGAGATATTGGTCGTCCATATTAATGGGCCTCCTGTGGTATCGCGTCGAGAATTGCTGTCGGGATCGATTCGACCGACGTGATCGTATCGATACAGCCGGTTTCTATCGCCCGTTTCGGCATACCGAACACCGCCGAGCTGGCCTCGTCCTGGGCAATTGTCTGAGCGCCCCGCTGTTTGAGCGCTTGTATTCCGTCGGCACCGTCCTCGCCCATACCGGTCAGAATGACGCCAACGAGCGTGTCGTCGATCTCCGCCGCTGCCGTTCGCATCGTGACGTCGACGGACGGACGAACGCTGTTGACTGGTGGGTCGTCGGTTAGCGACACACGGAGTCGACCGTGACTGTAGTTGGCGACTTCCATATGCTGGTCACCAGCCGCCACGAGTGCCTCGCCGCCGCCGATACGAGCACCGTCGCGTGCCTCCGAGACGTCGTATTCGCTACGCGCGTCCAGTCGCTCGGCGAACCGACCGGTGAATCCGCCGGGCATATGTTGGACGATCAACACTCGAAGGTCCGACGCAAGTGGTAGCGACGACATAACCGCTTCGACGACGGTCGGGCCGCCAGTCGAAGAGCCGATCACGAGCGTCGGCCGACCACCGTAGTCTGTTGCCCCATCAGTTGCGGTGTTGGCAGTCGTGTCCGAATTCGTCGCGGATGCTGTTCTCGGTTCTGCGTCCGCAACGGACAACACGATCTCGACCAGCTGGTCTTTCAGCCGGGACATCTCCATCGAGACTTCGCCACCGGGCTTGGTGAAAAAGTCCACTGCTCCCTTCTTCAGCGCCTCGAAGGTCACGTCGGCGTCCTCGTCGGTGTGTGCACTCAGCATCAAGATCGGCGTCGGCTGCTGAGCCATAATCCGATCGACGGCCTCAATGCCGTCCATCTCCGGCATCTCGACGTCCATCGTGACGACGTCTGGATCGTGCTCGCGAACGGCCGTGACTGCCTCACGGCCGTTTTTTGCCTGTGCGACGACATCGATTCCGCCTTCCGCAAGGATATCGGAGATCACACTCCGCATAAAATGCGAGTCGTCGGCGACGACAGCCCGTGGCGATGATCGTGGCATAGGTCAGTTACCTGTGGCATATGTGGACACGACGTAAACCTCGTCCGGTCGTCCGTCCACGTTGCCCTCATTTATCCGGAGCGCCAAAATAAAGACACCGCCCTGGTAATCAATCTTGATACCACAGGAGACACGCTTAAGGGATTTTGCCGGGAGTATTCAGGTATCGACTGCCGGAACCGAGGCGGCCACGTCCCATACAACAAGATATGTCCGATGCAACGAATCAGGTCCTCGAATTCCAGCTCGGGGACGAGACATACTGCGTGAGTATCGATTACGTGACGGAAATCGTCGACGTCGGAGAGCTAACGACAGTGCCGAACGCGCCACCCCACGTCGAGGGGGTTATGGACCTTCGGGGCCGGACGACATCGATCGTCAACCCGAAAACCGTTTTCGACATCGATGGTGGCGACCCCTCTCGCATCATCGTCTTTGACCCCGAGATCGCCACCGACGAACAGGGTGCTGTTGGCTGGCTGGTCGACGAAGTCGATCAAGTCAGCCAGGTCGATCCTGCCAACGTGGATCAGTCACCGACAACCGAAGACGTCAGTTCTGTTCGTGGCGTGGTCAAACGCGATGACGGGTTCGTCATCTGGGTCAACCCGGACGCGATCCAGATGTCCTGAGATGCCCGGTTGCTGTGGAGTGTTGTCTTCGTTCACACGGGTGGGTTCAATGTTGCCCCCGAACGCCCCTTCATATGAACAAGGCTTTTTTGCTTTGCCATCTGAGATACATCCAACCGAGCGTCGCGTGACGCAGGGAGAGCAATGATCGAACTCACCGAAACTGGCATCGACGGCCTGGACGCGATTCTCAACGGAGGCATCGTGAAAGACTCGACGACGCTCGTCAGTGGTAACCCCGGTGCTGGAAAGAGCATCTTGGGCTTGCAGTACATCTACAACGGCGTCAACCGGTTCGACGAGAAGGGAATCTATCTTTCCTTCGAAGAAAATCAACAGGATCTCAAAGAAGCCGCAGAGGCGATCGGCCTCGAGCAGTGGTCGGAGTACGTCGAACGTGGCGATATTCTCGTCTACGACAAAAAGGAACTGCTCGGGAAAAACGACTTTTCGTCGTCGTTGGATATGCTCCTCGAAGATTTCACCGACAGCGACTACGAGCGACTCGTCTTGGACTCACTCGCGATGTTCAACCTCTTTTTCGACGACGAGCGCGAGCGTCGCACATACTTGCTGAAATTCTCGGACATCCTCAAGGAGAACGGGCTGACGACGCTGATGACCAACGAACAGGGAGCGGTGCTCCCGCGTTCTGACATCGGGCTAGAAAACTATCTCACTGACGGGAACATCTACCTCCTGCAAACGCCGACTGATTCGGGAGTCAAACGGTACGTCTGGGTCTCGAAGATGCGCAAGCAGAACATCGAGACTGATATCTTCCCGATGGAGATCACCGACAGTGGTATCACCGTCCACGAGAACGCCAGCGAGTTCTCGATGATGAACCACGGCGACTCGCCGATCCCGTGAGTATGTCTCAATAGGGTGTTTTCAGCACCCCTACGCCGATAATATCACTGTTGAAATCCACGGCTTTCGTCTGACCGAGAGCTGTGGAAGACGGTACATTTATTGGTGGATGAATTCAAGTGTTGATAACGATGGCTTCGGTGGATCTTCTCCGGACACTGGGGAACAAATACAGTGCGGAGATCCTCGACGCGGCGGACGAGCCACAATCTGCCCAGGACCTCAGCGACGAACTCGACATTCCGATCGCGACCTGTTATCGACGTATCGATGAATTGACCGAACACGGACTGCTAGAGTTACACGATAGTGTCCTTTCGGATGACCGGCGCCGGATCAAGGTCTATCGTCGCAACGTTGAGTCGGTCACCGTTGACTTCGACCAGTCGATGTCGATCTCCGTCGAGGAGCGCTCGGAAGTGACGAACAAACTTGATGAGGCCTGGCGCACCCTCTCTGAGGGATGATTGTGCGCCCGCGGGTACAGTTTATCAGCGTGCGTCCACGGGTACAGTTATCAGCGGCGATATTTTCGAAGATGGATTTAATAGTAGATACAAGAGAAACACGCCTAGGATGATTGAGTTCCTCTATGCCGTCCTGACACTCGTCTTCGTCGTGGCGGGCCTGACTATGGTTGGTATGGCAATGCGTGCGTACGTACAAACGTCCAGACGTGCAATGTTACACCTCTCGCTGGGGTTTGCGCTCGCGGTCGCCGGCGCGGCTGCGACGATGATCAGTGCGTTTATGACTAACTTCGGTGCATCCTCAACGACCAATCCGGAGTCGTTGCTGTTGGTCAACAGCG
The DNA here is from genome assembly GCA_041639775.1 of Halapricum sp. Classification (GTDB taxonomy): domain Archaea; phylum Halobacteriota; class Halobacteria; order Halobacteriales; family Haloarculaceae; genus Halapricum. The sequence continues at coordinate 423 of JBEQBN010000039.1, read as the reverse complement.
CGTTGACCACGTTCGGATATCTATTCGTGATCTACAGCCTCGTGAGTTACGAGGCTTGACTGGAGCCACCTAGCTTAGTCCGATATCGACAGCTACTGACGTTGTGGCTGTTATTTTCACTAGCGACAATCACCATCATCGGTTACTATATCCTGGTTTCAGGCGTGATAATTAGGGGACTAGCGTTAAGTCCGAACACGTTTCAGTTTGGGATAGAGCCTGACGACTCAGGCGTGACCCACCAATGTTTGACCGAACTGACGACAGACGAACTCGAGACCGCGGGCAGGTCGGGATCGGGACACTCATCGTGTTTATCGCGATGGTCCTGGTCGCGGCGATCGCCGCGGGCGTACTGATCAACACGGCCGGCTTCCTCCAGAGTAGTGCCGAAGAAAGCGGTGAACAAGCCTCCGAGCAGGT
>JBEQBN010000038.1:0-7832 GCA_041639775.1 Halapricum sp. | reverse complement strand
CCGCGGCGGCGCTGGTGATCTCTATGGAGTCGCCCACTTCCTGTGCGTTCTCGGTCTTGACGACGGCATCGGCCGGCTCCGCGACGGGACTGCCCGTGTGAACCCAGGTCGCCCGTTGCGGGCCAGCGCTGTCACCGACAGTGAGCGTGGCAGGTGATCGATCGGCCGCACCGAAGGTGTCCTCGGCTCTGACCGCGTAGCCGTCCATCGCCGCCCGCGGAAAGTCCGGGACGTTCCGTGGCGACGTCACTGTCTCGGCGAGGACGCGTCCGTCCGCGTCAGCGAGCGGCACCGTCTGGGTCCCCGTCGAGACGTTCGTTGCTCCTCTGAGGGCCTCAAGCGCCTCACGGACGCGCGTCCGCTCGACGAATCCTGACCCTCGGACTGACTCAGCGTCTCCCATAGTAGAATCGAACGCCGGCCGGAACCAAAAACCCGTGTCTCCGAGCACGTCTACTCGACGAACCGGTCGTCCGACGTCCGGCGGTGTTCGTTGTCGATTGCGCCCTCAAGCCACCCAATCCGGGCGTCTTCGACCCCGTTGAACTCGGGGACAAACGGTTTGATATCGAGCAGTGGCGTCCCGTCAAGCACGTCGACCCCGGAGACGAACAGCGACCCGTCCGAGACGTTCTCCAACTCGAGGACGGACATCCCGAGCGGGTTCGGTCGTCGCGGGGCCCGCGTCGCGAAGACGCCGTGGACCTCGTCTTCGATAAACGGCTGGGGCTGTAGGTCGTAGTCCTCGGCGGCGTGGAACTGATAGAGCACGACGACGTGGGAGAACTCCGCCAAATCGAGCAGGCCCGGTTCGTACTCGGGGTCGACCTCGACGACACCCATCGCCTCGGAGAAGGCACCCTGGATCGGCATCCCTGTCTCCTCGGTGTACGGCGAGTGGATGGTCCCGATCGGCTGGATTGACCCGTTCGACGATCGGGTCGGGTCGGGTCCGGCGGTCGAAGCCGTTACCCCGCTGCCGTCGGTCGTCGTCGGCGTCGTGACTTCCCTGAGGACGGCGGCGAGCCAGTCGGCCACGTCGGAGTAATCCCGGGCCGTGATCAGGTTGCCGTCGACGACGCCCGCGTCGTTCACGAACGTCCCACCGGCGGCCTCGACGTCGTCTTTGATCGAGGGATGGCAGGCCAGTCGCCGCCCCTCGACGACGCCGGCACTGACAAGCAGCTGTGCGCCGTGACAGACCGACGCGATCGGTTTGTCCCGCTCGTCGAACGAGCGAACGATATCGATGGCTTCGGGGGCTTGCATCCGGATCGCCTCCGAGGAGTACCCACCCGGGAGCACGAGTAGGTCGTAGGCCGCCGCGTCGGCCGCCGAAATCGGCAGGTCGGCCTCGAAGTCGATCCCGTTGCGCCCGGTGATCGGCTGTCCGCCAGGAGCGGCGATATCGACGGTGTGGCCCGCCTCCTGGAGACGGTAGTAGGGGTAACTGAGCGAGCGATCACCGAATCGATCCGCCGCGAGTGCGAGTGCGTTCAGTGTCATAGGTTATTTCGAGGGAGTCTGGTGAGTGTCTGAGTTATTTGTGCGTTGTTCGGTCAGTGTTTTGGATTGGTCGTGTGTTGTTCGAAACGTCGATCAGTCGACTGGTCGGTTCCCCGGCCGTCCCGAATCGTGTTTCGGATGGCGCTCACATAGGGGTCGAATCGGTCGGTCTCGAAGTCCCGCGGTCGGGCGAGATCTACATCGACGACAGTCCCAATTGCCCCGTGCCCATCGAAGACGACGACCGAGTCCGAGAGCCGGACCGCCTCGCCGACGGTGTGTGTCACGAGGACGACGGTCTTTCCCAGCTCGTGCCAAATCCCGAGTAGGTCTTCCTGCAGCGACTCCCGGGTTGCCACGTCGAGATCCGAGAACGGCTCGTCAAGCAACAGGACCTCGGGGTCGGGGGCGAGCGCCCGAGCGATTCCGACACGAGTTCGCATACCGCCGCTGAGTTCGGAGGGATAGGCGTCTGCCCGATCAACGAGCCCGACCATCGAAAGGAGTCGCTCGACTCGCCGGTCAGCCACAGTCGCGCTCGTGTCAGTGACTTCCAGCCCGAAGCGGACGTTTTCGGCTACAGTCCGCCAGGGATACAGCGTCGTCGACTGGAAGACGAGGCCCCGGTCGGGGTCCGGCCCGGTGACCACGTCGCCGCCGACGCGGACGCGCCCGGAAGACGGTGATTCCAGACCCGCGACCAGACGGAGAAGCGTCGTCTTCCCACAGCCGGACGGGCCGACGAGACTCACGAACCCGCCCTCGGGGACCGAGAGATCGACCCCCTCGAGTGCGGCGATAGTCCCATCGCCAGTCTCGTAGCGCTTCGAAACGTTTTCGAGGGCGAGAAACGCCGTCTCGTCAGTCACGGTGCAACCACCTCGCGAGCGACCTGAAAGAGTGCATCCGTAGCCAGGTACGCGAGCCCAAGCGTGAGCATATAGGCCATACTGACGTCCATCGCGAGACTCTGGGCCGTGTGGATGATTCGATAGCCGAGCCCCGGTGCGCCGAACAGTTCGGCGGCGACGATGATCATCCAGCTTCGGCCGAGGCTGGTTCGGACGGCGGTGAAAACCGACGGCGCAACGCCAGGAATCACGACCTTCCGGACCATTGTCCGGTGGTCCCGGACGCCGAGACTCTCCCCGACCTCAATCCACTCCGTCGGGAGTTCCCGGACCCCGTCGTGGGCGCCAAGCAGCGTGATCCAGAACGAACCGATGGCGACGATGACCGCCGCGCCGGCGTGGCCGATGCCGACCCAGGCGATGACAAATCCCATCCACGCCAGCGGCGGGATCGGCCGCAGCAGCCCCACAGCAGGCGTGAAATACTCGTCCAGTCGCGTCGAATACCCCAGCGCGATCCCCAGCGGCACACCCAGCCCAACGCCGAGAAGCAAGCCGGGGACGTAATGCAGCAGACTCTGCAAAAGGACGGCCGAAAGCTCCGTCAACTGGAGTGTAACGCCGCCGAACGCGAACGTCGCCGGCGTCGTCAGCTCCGTGACGAACGCCCCAAGAACAGCCGCGGGTGTCGGAAGCAGGTAGGACGGAACCGTACTCGCGAGCGACCACCAGCCGGCCACGAAGACGGCCGCGCCGACGAGACCGCGCCCTACTCGACCCGACATAACCGATGATCGGTCGACCGCCTCGAACGCGACGGTGGCGGATTCGCGCGTGGCCGACAGGGCATCAGTGCGATCGGACGGGCGGCTAGCCATTGCTGTCCCCCCCGAACTGGAAGCGGGCCCAGATTCGCTCGTAGGCGTAGTACGTTCCCGTCTTGAGGATGTTGGTGACGACCCCGATCTGTAGCGAGGCTGTCGAGTCAGCCGTGACGGCGTAGGCGACGACGACAGTCAGGACGATCATAAACAGCCGGTAGACCAGCGCCTTCAGTAGCGACTCACTCCAACTGCGTCGCGGATTGCCGACCGCGATCGGCAACAGCGACCTGCCAGCCATCACTGATCCCCGACGGCCCGGTCGTAATAGGACATATCGAACAACTCATCGGCCGTGAGACGCGAGTCGGTCTTCCCGAGTCGGTGGGCATACTCGGCCAGCACCTCGGCCCCGGACGTGATATCGTGTGGGTCAGTAGTGTACTGCGTCGCCGGTGAGTCAAGCGCCGCCCGAGCTGTTGAGGCGTCAAGGGCACTCTCACCACCGTAGACGTCGCTCATATAGGTCGCGGCCTGGTCGGGATTGTCGTGGATGAACTGGGTTGCCGATGCGTGCCGATCGATGAACGCCTCCACAGCGTCGGGACGCTTCTCCGCGAAGGAGTCCCGGACGACAGTCACGCCGGCCGGTTCGCCGGGAATGAACTGCTCGACGCGTGCGACGCGCTGGTAGGGGGCGTCCGTACGCTCCTCGATCAGCGTCGGCGTCGGCTCCGGGATAACAGCCCCGTCGACCTCACCGGCGAGTAGTGCCTGACGGGCAGCGCCCGGTCCGCCGAGATGGACGAGTTCGACGTCCTCGAGCGACGCTTCACGTTCGTTGCTGATCCAGTATCGAGCAGTGATATCCGAGACGCTCCCTTTCGGATACGTGCCGAGTGTGAATCGGCGCCCGTCCACCGCGTCGAACCCGCCACTGTCTGCCTCGAATCGGTCGGCGACCGACTCTGCGATCATCACGACAAAGCCGTTTTTCGAACTCGCCGAGACAACAGATGCCTCGGCGTCCCGATCCGCGACGACGAGCGCTGGAACCACACCGATCATTCCGATATCAGCCTTGCCAGTAGTAAGCAACTGGACGATGCTGTTACAGCTGGCCTCTTCGGTCTCGAAGTCAGCATCCATTGCCTCGAACCAGCCCTCCCGATCCATAACGACTGCCTGGAAGTGGGGCGGTGCCGCGTCGTAGGCCAGTTGAACCGGCCCAGTAGCGCCGCTGTTTTGCCCGAACACCGTACAGCCTGAAAGGGCGGTCGTGCTGGCAACGCCAACACTTCCAAGGAACGCACGGCGATTCATCATACCCGAATATCGGGGAATATTGCCATAAGAGTAACGACTATATCCAATATCTTGCGAAAGAGTAACCATAATCGGCAACAACCCGGCCACGGCCGACTGAAGACCGCTGTCCACTCGAGAAACACCGGATCGGGAGCTTTAATCGTTGGCACGTGAAGTTGGGAGTGACGTATGGCTTCGCCGATAGCGGAATGGCTGGTAACTGTTCGATCGACGCCGACCGAGGAGTTCGCGTGGTGGAAATACCACGTGGCGTTCTTCCTCAGCGTGTTCGTCGCGTTTCCGGCCATCCTCCTCTCGTCACCTGACGGAATCCTGGGTGGTCTCTGGCGATTTTTCGGCATCGCCGGAGGGGTTCGGTCTGCATTGAACGTGGCACTCTGGGTGCTCGGAGTCGTCCTTGCCGTGTCGTGGATCGGCGCGTTGTTCGGCTACTATTATGACGCCAAGTATATCGACACCCTGGAGGTCGACTATTCGCCCCACTGGAAGGCCTACGTACTGTTGCATCTCACGTTCTTCGTCGGCGCGTTCCTGGCCGTCCCGATCTACACGATACAGCGGCTTCGACACGTCGGGATCCCTCTGTTCGCGAAAGAGCGACTGTAGGCGGAACCGAAACCTACACCGTCCTCGGCCTGTAATTTGTGGTGACACCAAACCAGTATGCCTGCAGACTCATTGCCGTCCGAGAAAGACGAGAGTCTCCGGAGCGCGGAAGTGACCGAAGGTGCCGATCGCGCACCGCATCGATCGCTGTTTCGCGCCGCGGGGCTGAGCGACGAAGAGATCCACAACCCACATATCGGAATCGCCAACTCCTGGAACGAGATCGTCCCCGGCCACGTCCACCTAGACAAACTGGCCGAGTACGTCAAGGAAGGCGTCCGCGAGGCTGGCGGGACGCCGCTAGAGTTCAACACGATCGCCGTCGATGACGGGATCGCGATGGGCCACGAAGGAATGCGATCGTCGCTCCCGTCCAGAGAAGTGATCGCCGATTCGGTCGAACTGATGGCCAATGCTCATCAGTTCGACGGGATCGTCGCACTGGCGTCCTGTGACAAAATTGTCCCCGGGATGTTGATGGCCATTGCCCGGCTGGATATCCCCGCGATCGTCGTCACCGGTGGACATATGCAAGCCGGCGAATACGAGGGCGAGCCGGTCGATCTAGTCGACGTCTTCGAGGGTGTCAGCCAGCACGCTGAAGGCGAGATGGACGACGACGAACTCTACGAGCTTGAATGTACCGCCTGTCCTGGCGAGGGTTCCTGCGCAGGGATGTTCACCGCGAACACGATGGCCTGCGTGACCGAAACCCTGGGACTGTCCTGGACCGAGTGTGCGACCTACGGCGCGACCGATGAGCGCAAATTTGAGATCGCACGCCAGAGTGGACGCCAAATTCTTGACCTCGTACAAAAGGACATCCGACCGTCTGCGTTCCTGACCCGAGAGAGCTTCGAGAACGCCGTTGCTGTCGATCTGGCACTGGGTGGCTCGACCAACACTATGCTGCACCTCCCGGCAATCGCCCAGGAAGCCGGGCTGGACCTGACGCTGACAGATTTCGAGGAGATCGCCGAACGGACACCCCACCTGGCGCATATGAGTCCCGCCGGCCCCTGGCGGATGGAACACCTGCGCGACGACGGCGGCCTCCCGGCACTATATCACCGGATTGAGGACTTGCTCCACCTGGACACACCAACGGTCGACGGCCGGACGATCGGCGGCCGGATGGCCGATCGCCAGCCCGGCGGGCAAGTCATTCGCGAGCGGGACAACCCCGTCCACGAGGTGGGTGGGCTCGCAGTACTGCGCGGCAATCTGGCACCTGAAGGCTCGGTCGTCAAGGCCGGCGCGATGGACGCCTCGATGCGACAGTTCGAGGGCCGTGCGAGAGTATACGAATCCCAGCAGGCGATGTTACAGGCCTACGACGACGGCGAAATCGAGCAGGGCGACGTGGTCGTGATCCGCTATGAGGGGCCGAAAGGCGGTCCTGGAATGCCGGAGATGCTCGAACCGACCTCGAAAATCAGCGGCTCGCCAACGCTTTCAGGTGAAGTCGCGTTGCTGACCGACGGCCGGTTCTCCGGTGGCACTCGCGGTGCCGCGATCGGTCACATCAGTCCCGAAGCGGCCGCTGGCGGCCCGATCGCACTTGTCGAAGAGGGCGACACGATCCGGATCGACGTGGACGCAGGCGAATTGACCCTTGCTGTATCAGAAGACGAGCTACAGCGTCGGGCAGCCGAGTGGGAGCCGCCGACGATCGAGGCAAGCGGCGTCATCGAGCGGTTCGCCGCACTCGCGACCAGCGCAGCGACTGGCGGCGTACTAGAAGCCCCCGATCTGACGGCACCGGAGATCCAACTCAAAGGTAGGTCCGATCGCACTGTGACTGGTGACGACTGAAAAACCGTCGTTTGTCCCGGCTAGACGAGCGTCGCGTCGAGTCCGATATCGACACCAGCCAGCGCTTTCGAGACCGGGCAGTTCTCTTTGGCACTGGCAGCGATCTCCTGGAACGTCTCCTCGTCGATATCGGGGACTGTCGCCTCGAGCGTGAGTTCGATCCAGTCGATCTCGAGCGCCTCAGGATCGAGGTGGACTTCGGCGTCGGCGTGTAGTTCCTCGGCCTCGTAGCCAGCCTCGTCGAGTTCGTTCGACAGCGCCATAACGAAACAGCCAGCGTGGGCTGCGCCGATGAGCTCCTCAGGGTTGGTCTCGTCTCCGTCCTCGAACCGCGACGCGAACGAATACGGTCCTTCATAGAGTCCACTCCCGAGGGCGAGGTCGCCGCTTCCGCTCTGGAGGTCACCGCGCCAAGTCGCTTCTGCGTTTCGTGTCGGCATAGCAGGTTGAAAGACAACCCTCGTACTGAAAGAGGTTCGTGAACGCGCGGGTTCTGCCGCCGTCGCCAGGTAATTGCTATATGTTATACACTACTGAGACTGGTTCAGCCGGTCCAGCTGTGCTGGCGTATTGATGTCAGCGAGAACGTGCTCCCCCCAACGCCGCGTAACCATCGCGGCCGGAACGGTCGTGTATTCGATCCCAGCAAGCACGGCTCGCAGTCGCCGTGTCCCATTCGCCCGCTTATCACTAACTGTAGTGCGAAGTGTCGGAACATCGAAAATGGCAGGTACCGGCTGATCGATTCCATCCGCTCGGATCACGATCGCCTCCGCGGAACGTGCATCGAAGAGGTGCCGGTACAGGTCCGTAGGAACCAGCGGCCGATCGGCAGTCGAGACAGCCACCGCCGTTGCGTCGAGCCCATCGAGTGCGGCGTCCAGCCCCGCCAGCGGCCCCTCAT
>JBEQBN010000037.1:0-8099 GCA_041639775.1 Halapricum sp. | reverse complement strand
GGGTGAGAGCGACGCGAGTAAAGGGCTACCGACAACCGCCAGCCACAAACGGTAACCGTCGGCCGTGCGTTGACGGACGTGAGGTAACAGTACTATGGGTTTTCTCGATTCGTTCGGCGTGTTAGTCAGTAGTATTATCGCGGCGCTCGTTATGCTGTTGTTCGCCGTGCTCAGTTTCTTCGTGACGGTGTTCATCGTCGAGGCCGGCGCGGGGATCGCTGGCTATTCGCCCAGCGGGGACTTCGTCGTGCTATCAGCGGCGCTGTTGGCGACGGGCGCGATCGTCGCCGGCGCGACGCCGATGTCGAGTCTCGGAAACGTCGAAGCGTAGCTCGGTTCGGCAAGGCCGGTCGGGGGGCGTGTTTTTACCTACGGACAGCGTACGGTCTATTATGCCAGAGGAAGTGCTGTTCAAATCCGAAAGCGACCAGAGCCGAGCGGAAATCGCGTCGTACCTCCGAACCGTGGCGGAGAACCTCGAAAGCGGGAGCGAGATCAACCTGAAATCCGGCGGTGACTCCGTGACGCTTGATCCCCCGGCCCGGCCGACCTTCGAGGTGAAGGCCGAACGCGAGGGACCGACGGACCGCCCGGGCGAGTTGAGCATCGAGTTCGAACTCGAATGGGACGAAGACGGCGGCGGGAGTGGTGAGAGCGGGCAGCTAGAGATCGAGTGAGCCAGTGCGGGGCCGGGGCCGCGATCGGTCCTGTCTCGTTGTCAATCCGCCAGCAGCCGCGCCTCGACGTACGCGTCGAGTTCAGCACGGACGTCTTCGACGTGGGGATCGTCGTTCGTGACCCGCTCGGCCATAACACCGCCCGCGAGCACGTGTATCGTCGCCGCGACCTGCTGGGAATCGACGTCCCGGAAGACACCTTCGTCGATACCCTCGGCGATGATGTCGGCGAGCCACCCTCGGAAGAGCTGATCGCTTCGGGTGAACTGCTTACGGTAGCGTTGATCGTGGGCTGCCTGCGCGCGAAGTTCAACCAGCGCGCGAATGAAGCCCAGGTCCTCATCGGCGAATTCAAGTGTGACAGCAGCATCAAGCCACTGATCGAGCCGCTCACGGGCGCCGCCGGACGGTTCGTGATCGATCGAGCCCTCACGGTTGTCAATCATCCGAGAGAGAAAATCCAACAGGAGCTCGTCTTTCCCGTCGTAGTGGTGATAGAGCAGCGACTTGCTCTTGGGAAAGAACTCGTCGATCCGGTCGATCGTCAGTCCGGCGTAGCCGTACTCGACGAGCGCGTCGAACGTCGCCCGCATAATCGCAGTCTGCGTATCTTCGGGATCCTCGGCGAACGGGTTTCCGGCCGACATAGTTGTCTATTCGCACTCACTCCCGTTAAGACTGTTAGTTTCCGATTCGCCGGTATCGCCTGTTTCGGTCCCGCCGGCGGAGAACGCGTCGGCGTTGCTTTGGGTCCACTCGCGAAATGATATCGGCGGTCGATCCAGCACCTGCTGGAGATCGTCGCTGACCCGCCCTGCGAGACCGAGACGGGCAGTTGTGTACAGCGCCGCCATCACGAGCAGGAACGACCAGTCACGGTCGAGTTGTCGGGAGTGTCGGGCAAACCGGACCAGCGAGGGGCCCTCGTAGGTGACGGGTCGGTCGAGAGTGTCCGACAGCGTGTGGGCTATGTCGTGGTAGGTCAGTGCTTCCGGCCCTGTAATGTCGTAAGCGCGATACTCGTGGCCGGATTCGGTCAGTGCTGCAGTCGCGACAGTAGCAACGTCATCGGCGGCGACGAAGCTGGTCTCTCCGTCACCTGCCGGCACGACGATTTCGCCCTGCTCGATGAGCTCCCGGCGGTGAACCTCGAGGAGGTTCTCCATAAAAAACGACGCCCGCAGGAACGTCCACGGTACAGCACTGTCCTGGAGGTGCTTCTCGAGCTTCCGATGGGGCAACAGCGGGTTCTTCTCCGCGCCGAGTACCGACAGCAGGACGACCCGTTCGACGCCGACCCGGGCGGCAGCGTCGATTGCCGGGAGCATCGTGTCGCCGACCCGGGCGACAGCGGGCGGCCTGACGAGAAACATCGCATCGACGCCTTCGAAAGCCGTCCCCCACGTTTCGGGCTTTTCAAAGTCGAACGCGACCGGCTCGGCATCGCCCTGGAACTGCTCGACGGCCGGATTGCGCGTGGCGGCTTTGACCGTGACGTCTCGGTCTATGAGTCTGTCTACAACCCGGGAACCGACTGTCCCTGTCGCCCCCGTGACGAGCACTGTGTCCATACGGGAGGTATGTGTTTCCATCCGTATAACAGTGCTGAATGAATATTCAATCAACGCGTTTATGTTCGACGGCGATATGTCGTCATATATGACAGACACAGACGGAGCGGCACAGGGAGGCCACACTATCGAGACAGACGGACTGGAGGTGACCTACAGCGATGGGACAAGAGCGGTCGGCGGCGTGTCACTATCGATCCCTCGGGGAGAGTTTTTCGGGTTTCTGGGCCCCAATGGCGCGGGGAAGACGACGACGATCAAGACCCTGGCGACACTGTTGAGACCGACGGCCGGTTCGGTGCGAGTCAACGGGTTCGACGTCGAGAGCGAGCCGCGGAAGATCCGGGAGTCGATCGGCTATATGGCCCAGGAGACCAGCGTCATCACGGAGATGACGGCCCGCGAGAACCTGCGGTTCGCCTGTGACGCCTACGGTGTGCCCAAACGCGATCGGAGCGGCCGTATCGAGGAGTTGCTCAATCTGGTCGATCTGGCCGACGTCGCGGACAAACAGGCCGAAGGGTTCTCCGGTGGGATGAAAAAGCGACTCGACGCCGCGATGGCGCTGGTCCATCGGCCGCCGCTGGTTTTCCTGGACGAACCGACGACGGGGCTGGATCCGAAGGCCAGAAACCGCCTGTGGGAGTACTTCGAGGCGATCAACGACGACGGGACGACGATATTTCTGACGACCCAGTACCTCGAAGAGGCCGACTCTCTCTGTGATCGGCTCTCGGTCATTCTCGACGGCGAGATCGTCGCAGAGGGGTCACCCGCGGACCTCAAACGCGAGGTCGGGGGCGAGATCCTCGATATCGAACTCGAAGGCGGTTCGGACGCGCGTCAGCGGGCCGCTGACATCGTCCGCGAAGACGGCCTGTTTTCGGACGATCCGACCGTCGACGTCACCGACAGCGGGATCTCGGTCACCTCGCGAGACGCGCGCCAGAACGGGCCTGACCTGCTCGTCGCGCTCCGTGACGCCGGGATCGCCGTCACCGGGTTCAACGTCCGCTCGCCGACTCTCGATGACGTGTTCCTCGCGATCACCGGCGAGCACATCGAGGACGACCTGCCCGACGAACCGGGAACGGAGCTGGCGACGGGAGAAACTCCCGCGGCTGCCGCGGCCGACGGGGGTGAACGATGAGCACGGAGACGGACGGAGTCGCCCGGACCTCGAATACGTTCGCCAGCGACGTCTGGACGAACTTTATGCGCTGGAACATCAACGCCGTCCGCAACCCGTTCGTGGTGATCTCCTCGTTGCTGCAGCCGATCATCTTCTTGTTTCTGTTCACGCAAGTGTTCGGCAACGTCGCCGGTCAGGCGCTGTCCGGCCCGATCAGCTACGAGACCTACCTCGTGCCGGCGATCGTCGTCCAGATCGCGCTGATCGTCGCCTCGTCGTCGGGGATCGGGCTAGTCGATGACATCGAGAGTGGTGTCTTCCAGAAGACGCTGGTCACGCCGATGAGCCGGACGGCGATCTTCCTGGGAAAGACCCTCTCGGAACTGGTCCGGATCGTCGTCCAGATCGTCATCGTGCTGGTGCTTGGCGTGCTCCTGGGTGCGGAGATCAAGTCGGGACTGACCGGCGCGCTGGCGATTATCGGCGTTGCGGTCCTGTTCTCGCTGTGGTTCCTGGCGTTCTCGAACGTCGTCGCGCTGGCCACACGGGATCAGGAATCGACCATCATCGCCGCGAATATGATCCAGCTCCCGCTGCTGTTTGTCTCCAGTGCCTTCCTGCCGGTGAACTCGATGCCCGACTGGATCCAAGTCGTCGCGACGTACAACCCGATCACCTACGGCGTCGACGCCACACGCGCGATTATGGTCGACGCTGACGTCATGGAGGTCTGGAACGTCACCGCGTTCAGCGGGATCTGGAACACGCTCGTCCCCGCCATCGGTGTGCTGGTCGTGCTCGATCTGGCCTGCGGCGCGATCGCCGTCTACACCATCACGCGAGCGACCAGCGCCGACGTACAGTAACGCATCCCGATCACGCCTCGAACGCGTGGTAGTAGAGGACTCCCAGGGCGGCACGTCCGTCCCGCAGTTCGCCCGCCCGGACGGCGTTCAGGAGCTTCTCGAAGGTCGTCGTCGAGACGGCGATGGTCTCGTCGTGATCGAGGTCCTGCTCGGCAGTCGGCGTACAGCCGTCGGCGAGAAAGTAATGGAAGACCGTGTCGGCGAAACCGTTTGTCGGTTCGACGGTCGTGAGATGCTCGACTCGCCCGGCCTCGTAACCGGTCTCCTCGGCGAGTTCGCGTTCGACAGCCGCTGCTGGCTCCGGATCGTCCGGTTCCAAGCCGCCGGCCGGCAGTCCGTAGTTGACCCGCTTGACGGGCTCGCGCCACTCCTCGATGACGACGACCTCGTCGTCGGTCGTAATAGGGAGAACGACGACGCTGTCGCCCTCGGCGACGTAATCGAAGTCCGTCTCGGTACCGTCGGGCAGCTGGACGGTCTCGGTTATCACGTCGAATCCCGGGCAGGTGTAGACGGTCTCGGATTCGAGACGGTTCCACGCTAGATCACGATCGGTCATACCTTCACTGTCGGCCCGGACGGCAAACTGGTTGTGGATCGGGCCGGCAATATTCCGCGATCCGAACCCGGGAGCGTTTTGACCCGCGACCCCAATCCGACAGTATGGACGAGGACATCCGCGAGCGCGTCGAGGAAGCCGCCGAGGTCGACGCGCTGTTCAACGCACTCAAACACGAGAGCGACGCACAGGTCGATGCGATACTGGGGCCGTTGATGGGCGACAACCCCGAATTCCGCGAGTACGGCGACGAGATTGCCGGCGTCGTCGCCCCCGTGGTCCAGCGGGTCAACGATATGGACACAGCGCAGAAACGCGAGCGGCTCGGGGAACTCGCGCCCGAACGCCTTGCGGAACTGGAACGCGAGGACGAGGGCGACGAGCACGCGCTGCCCGACCTGCCGAACGCTGAGTCCTACGACGAGGTCCGGATGCGCGCCGCCCCGAACCCCAACGGCCCCTGGCATCTCGGCCACGCCCGGATGCCCTCCGTGATCGGCACCTACAAGGAGCGCTACGACGGCTCCTTTATCGTTCGGTTCGACGACACCGATCCCGAGACCAAGCGGCCGGATTTGGATGCCTACGACGCGATCCTCGACGACATCGACTACCTGGGTTTCGAGCCCGACGACGTTCTGCGGGCCAGCGATCGGCTGGAGACCTATTACGACCACGCTCGAGAACTGATCGAGCAGGGCGGGGCCTACACCTGCACGTGTCCCCAGGAGAAGTTCTCCGACCTCAAAAATAGCGGCGAGGCCTGTCCGCACCGCGAGAAAGATCCCGAGCAGACCCGCGAGGAGTTCGAAGCGATGATCAACGGGGAGTACGACTCCGGTGAGATGGTCCTGCGGGTGAAAACCGACATCGAGCACAAAAACCCCGCGCTGCGGGACTGGGTCGCCTTCCGGATGATCGATACCCCCCACCCACGCGAGGCAGCCAGCGAGTACCGCTGCTGGCCCATGCTAGACTTCCAGAGCGGGATCGACGACCATCTCACCGGCGTCACGCACATCATCCGCGGGATCGACCTGCAGGACTCGGCCAAGCGCCAGCAGTTCGTCTACGACTACTTCGGCTGGGACTATCCCGAGGTGATTCACTGGGGGCACGTCCAGGTCGAGGCCTACGACGTCGCGATGAGCACCTCGACGATCAAGGAGCAGATCGAATCCGGCGAACTCGACGGCTGGGACGATCCTCGGGCACCCACCCTCGAAAGCCTCAGGCGCCGCGGGATCAAAGGCGAGGCGATCGTCGACGCGATGGTCGAACTCGGCACCTCCACCAGCAACGTCGATCTGTCGATGTCTGCTGTCTACGCGAACAACCGCGAGTTGATCGACGACGGGGCCGACCGGGCGTTCTTCGTCCGTGATTCCCACGCGGGCGACGATGCAGTCGGACCGGCCGTCGAGAAGCCGATCGTCGGCGGTCCCGGTCGCGGTCGACCACCGGTCCACCCCAATGAGGATCGTGGCCGTCGCGAGATCCCCGTCGAAGACGCTGTGCTGGTCGAAGCCGAGGATATACCGGCCGAAGGCGATCGAGTCTGGCTGAAAGGCTACGGCTGCGTGCGACACACCGGAGACGCCTTCAAGTACACCGACGACGACATCGAGGTCGTCCGAGACGGTGACGTCGAGGTCGTCCACTGGGTGCCGGCCGAGGGCGCAGTTCCGACGCGTATGCGGACGATGGACGGCGACGTGACGGGCTACGCCGAGCCCGGTCTCGCGGACTACGAGCCCGACGATATGCTGCAGTTCGTGCGGGTCGGGTTCATCAGAGTCGATACGCTCCCGGCGGTGGACGACGAACTGGTGACGTACTTCGCACATCCCTAATACGACCCGGACGTGCCATCGCGGTGCAGTCAGGATGCCGACGCGCGATTCCGGTCAACCGCCGCCAGGATGCCGACGCGCGGTCTCGTCCGCGCGTCCGGGGAGGGACGGGGCGCGGCCGCGGAAGCGGTGCGGCCGCGGTGCGATTCGTCGCGGCCACGGCGGCCGCGACTGCGAAAAGCGTTGGCGTAACCCAGGCGGATGCCGCGCCGATCGGCGCGGCACCGCACGGCGGCCCTGGCGGACATGAAAAGGGCGAGCGGCGGTCGCCAGACCGCCGGGAGGGCTTTCAGGAGAAAGCCTTTCGGGGGCTGAAATCGTACGTACGGATACAATGAGCGGAGAGCCAAGCGACGACGAACTCGAAGAGCTTCGCCAGAAGAAGATGGAACAGATGCGCGACCAAGCCGAAGGCGGTGGCGGAAGCGAGGGCGAGGCCAGACAGGCGGCACAGGAACAGGCCGAGGCCCAGCGCAAGGCCTTGCTCCGCCAGCACCTCACCGACGGGGCGCGAAAGCGACTGAACACGGTCAAAATGTCAAAACCGGAGATCGCAGAACAGGTCGAACAGCAGGTCGTCGCGCTGGCACAGAGCGGGCGACTGGGCGGCGAGCAGATCGACGAGGACCAGATGCGGGACCTGCTAAAGGAGCTCACCCCCGACTCGAAGAGCTTCAACATCCGCCACCGGTAGATGAACGCAGCCGTCTGTTTTAGCGGTGGCAAGGACTCGTCGCTGGCGGCGTTGCTTCTCGAGCCGTTCTACGAGGTGACGCTCGTCTGTGTGACTGCCGGCGTTGCCGACAGCGCGGCCCACGCACAACAGACGGCCGAAACCATCGGCTTCCCCTTCGAGCGGGTCGAGCTCGAGGAGTCCGTCGTTTGCGAGGCGGCCGAACAGGTCGTCGCAGACGGGTTCCCGCGAAACGGGATTCAGGCGATCCACGAGCACGCGCTCGAAGAAGTCGCCCAGCTGGAGTACGACGCCGTCGCCGACGGGACGCGCCGGGACGATCGCGTCCCGACGATTCCCCGGTCGTTCGCCCAGAGCCTCGAAGATCGCCACGGGATCGACTACCTCTCGCCGCTGGCCGGATTCGGCCGCGGTGCTGTCGATGACCTCGTCGAGACGCACCTCGATGTGGAGTCCGGACCCAGCGAGCAAATACCGAAAGGCGACTACGAGACTGAGATCAGGGCAGTCATCGCTGAGGAGTACGGCCAGGAGACCGTCAGCGAGTGTTTTCCCGAGCATACCCAGACGCGGGTGCGCGGCCGCCGGTGAACGGCCACTTTGCGATCACGGCACAGTCACCTGTGGCTTCGGAGCGACCGCGGTTCGAACGGATCGAAGAAGTGAAAAGGTGTAAGTCACCGTGGCCGAAACTAGCGCGCAAATGGCCACGGACGTCAAACCAACCCGGAAGAACCTTATGGCGAT
>JBEQBN010000036.1:0-8284 GCA_041639775.1 Halapricum sp. | reverse complement strand
TCGGACTGCGTGTGCCGTCGTGTGGGATCGGTGTGACGTCCTCGATGCGACCGATCTCCAGGCCCGCACGGGCCAGCGCGCGAATCGTTGCCTGCGCACCCGGTCCGGGGTTGGTCTGGAGGTTGCCGCCGGGACCGCGCACACGAACGTGGACACCCTCGACACCTTGTGCCAGTACGTCCTCGGCAACGACCTCTGCCATCTGCATCGCCGCGTACGGCGAAGCCTCGTCGCGGTTCTGCTTGACGACGGTCCCGCCGGAACTCTTCGCGAGCGTCTCGGCGCCGGTCAGGTCGGTGATCGTGATGATTGTGTTGTTGAACGATGCGTGCACGTGAGCGATTGCCCACTTGCTGTCGTCTTCGTCTGCCATATTATTGTTCCTCCGCGCGTTCCGGGTGGAGTTCGTCCGCGAGCGGACTGTTCTCGTCGAAGGCGATCGAACCCTCCTCGTCAACAGAGACCGTCTTTGAGGGCGTCTGGACCCGGGCACCATTGACGGTGACGTGTCCGTGGACGATGAACTGTCGGGCCTGCTCGGGTGTGTTGCCCAGCCCCTTCCGATAGGCGACCGTCTGGAGCCGTCGTTCGAGCACGTCAGTCACCTCCAATCGCAAGACGTCGTCGAGTGTGTCTTGGTCGTCGAGAATGCCGAGGCGCTTGAGCCGCGCGAGGAACTCGCTGGCTTCCTCGTCGCCGGCGTCGGCTTGGCCGAGCAACTCTCGAGCCTCGCGGCGGTAGCCACGCAGCTCGGACTGCGCTCGCCAGAACTCCTCTTTGTTCTTGAGTCCGTACTGGGAGACCAGCCCGGACTCCTCGCCGATCCGTTCACCCTGGTAGGGGTGGTTCGGCGTCTCGTAGAACTTGGTGTTTGATCCGAGTGCCATTATTCTTCCTCAGCTGCGGCTTCCTCAGCCTGTTCTTCTTTGATCGCTTCGACATTGACACCGATTGTCCCCTCGGTACGGCCCGTGGACTTGGTACGCTGACCACGGACTTTCTGTCCGCGCTTGTGACGGACGCCCTTGTAGGAGTCGATCATCTTCATACGGTTGATATCCTGTCGCTGCGTGAGATCGAGATCGTTCCCGATCTCGTGTGTCGTCTCACCGCTGAAGAAGTCGTTGCGATGGTTCGCGAGCCACTCGGGGACCTCCTCGGCGAAGCCTTCGACCAACTCGACGATCTCGTCGATCTGCGCTTCATCGAGGCGACCGAAGGTTTCCCGGCGATCGACGCCCGCTTTCTGGGCGATGATCCGAGCGGCACGGTGACCGATACCGTTCATATCTGTCAGCGAACGCTCGAGGGACTTCGTGCCGTCGAGGTCCGTCTGTCCAATGCGGACGAAGTACTGGAGGTCCTCGTCGTCCTCCGGTGTGTCCGCGTCTGGGTCTTCTGCACTCATATGTGGGTTTGGTGAAGCGTCGTGGCGGGGATTCGAACCCCGGAGGCTTGACGCCACATGGTTAGCAACCATGCGCCTTGGGCCGCTTGGCTACCACGACTCGCTTGCAGTGTACTCGTGCCCTCTCGGACTCGGGGGCCAATCCCCCTGCACGATTCGTACGTGATGGATCGGTCGTGCCGGCATATAAGCCCAACGGATCGGCCGCCGCGTGGCAAAACGGAGCAACCAGAACCAGAAGTCGTCCGCTGGCAGCGCTAGTCGACAGCAGACCGCCCAT
The DNA here is from genome assembly GCA_041639775.1 of Halapricum sp. Lineage (GTDB taxonomy): Archaea > Halobacteriota > Halobacteria > Halobacteriales > Haloarculaceae > Halapricum. The sequence goes on along the minus strand of JBEQBN010000036.1, from coordinate 6,596 downwards.
CGTAGGGTATTGTCGGTCGATAGCAAACCAGCCGTTATCGGGTAGTGTCGGCAGACAGGTCAGTCGTCGTCGGTCGTAACCGATAGGCGCTCAACGACTGATCGTTCGCCGACGTACGCGTCGTTTCGGACCCATTCGCCGTCTTTCTCGACCATAAATTCCCCATAGTAGGGGACACGGTCGGCGACGGCCTCGTGGAACGCGGCCCGGATTTCCGCTTCGGTCAACTCACCCATCGGATGGACACGCGGACGGTTAAGACACCCCTTGAGTGCTCCGTCGTGTGTCACGCGCACGCGATGGCAGTTCTCGCAGAAGTCTGCGTTCTCGACTGGATCGACGATCTCGACCATCCCTTCGCCGTCACCGTCTTGGGCAGTGATGAAGTATCGTTTGCGGTCGTGCATCTCACGTGTCTCGATCCGATCAGCCCGCTCGGCGAGCCACTCGTGGACTCGATCAATATCGATCGCCCACTCGGGATGGCCCGCGATCTCGGGCATATACTCGATGAGTTGTAACCGCAGTCCGTCTCGTTCGGCGACCCGATCGACCATCTCGGGGATGTAGTCGGCAGTCCCCTCAAAGACGACCATATTCAGCTTGACCGGGTCGAGTCCCGTCGCGAGGGCCGCATCGACTCCCTCGATGACCCGGTCGTAGGCACCGCTTTTCGTGATCTCGGCGAACGCATCGGGATCGACCGCGTCCTGTGAGACGTTGACCCGTTCGAGCCCGGCATCGACCAGTCCGTCGGCACGGTCTGCCAGCAGAGAGCCGTTTGTCGTCAGCGATACTTCCATACTCTCGGGTGCGCGCCGGACGATCTCTTCGAGGTCTTCTCGTAACATCGGTTCGCCGCCAGTGAGTTTGACGGCCTCAACGTCCAGATCAGCGGCGACCGACAGTACTCGGACAACCTCGTCGGTGGTCATCTCCTCGTCGCGCGGAGCCATCGGGCCGCGGGTATCACCTAGTCCCTCATTGTGACAGTACACACAGTCAAAGTTACACCGGTCGGTCAGTGAGACCCGAATCTCAGTCAGCTCGCGGCCGAACCCGTCAACGAGCATTCGTTGTAACGCACTTCGCAACGAGTCGTGTTAAGTCTCGCCCCCTATGTCGGGTTACGTAACCACCTCCAATTACGTTTCGGCGGCGAGTAGGGACACCACTCGAATCGTCATTACACGGGATCGATCTGGACCCCCTATCAGACCGGTCTCAGCGAATCGAACCAGATGATCGCGCAGGTCACAACCCTTATCGACGGTCCGGTGCCAACCCAGGAATATGGACGAACAGGAGATACGCGACCGACTCGAGACCGTCGAAGACCCGGACCTCGGCGATGATCTCGTCTCGCTAGAGCTTGTCAACGACATTACGATCGACGACGACAGCGTCGCGATCGACCTCGCGCTCGGTGCGCCGTACTCACCGACGGAGACGACGATTGCTGAGAATGTACGGGATGCGCTTGCCGATCTCGATGTCACTGTCGAGTTGTCGGCTTCAATCGATGAGGGACTTGACGCCAACGAGCAGGTCCTGCCGAACGTAACAAACATCATCGCCGTCGCTTCCGGGAAAGGCGGCGTCGGCAAGAGCACCGTTGCGGTCAACCTCGCGGCCGGCCTCGCCGAACTCGGAGCCGACGTGGGGCTATTCGACGCTGACATCTACGGGCCGAACGTCCCCCGGATGCTGGGCTCGGACGAGCAGCCCCGGGCGACGCCTGACGAGCAGATCATCCCGCCGGAGAAACACGGTCTGAAGTTGATGAGTATCGACCTGTTGATGGGCGAGGACGCGCCGGTTATCTGGCGGGGTCCGATGGTCGATAAGGTGCTCCAGCAACTGTGGGAAGACGTCCAGTGGGGCTCTCTCGATTATATGATCGTCGACCTGCCCCCGGGGACCGGCGACACCCAGCTGACACTGCTACAAACGGTTCCCGTTGCTGGCGCTGTCATCGTCACGACGCCCCAGGAAGTCGCGCTCGATGACGCCCGGAAAGGCCTAGAGATGTTCGGTAAACACGAGACACCCGTGCTGGGTATCGTCGAGAATATGAGTTCGTTCAAGTGTCCCGACTGTGGCTCCGAACACGCGATCTTCGGCGAGGGCGGGGGCGAAGCATTCGCCGAAGAGATGTCGATGCCGTTCCTCGGACAGATCCCACTCGATCCGTCGATCCGCGAGCGCGGCGACGCTGGCGAGCCGATTGTCTTCGGCGACGGTGAGACGCCCGACGCGTTCCGCTCGTTCGTCGAGAAGACCGCGAACAACCAGGGATTCGTCAACCGACGCCGCGCGTCCGAGCAGTGAAGTACCTAGCGTTCCTGTCTGAGTCGATCGACGACGAACGACTGGTCTAGCTTCGCAAGGAACGGCCCGAGTTTCGGGCCCTCCTCGAGATCAAAAAAGAGCTGGTAGCCGGCCCCAAACAGGTCCGCGACCCCGACACTGTGACGGTCTGCTGCCTCGTAAATCTCGGCCTGGATCTCATCGCCGTCACCGCCTGCTTCGACGACCTCAGCCACATCTGCCAGGGCTGCGCTCGTCGCCGCGTCGAACTCGACATCGGGGATCGACTCACGCTTGAGTTCGTAGTTGAACTCGTTGTCCGTCCGGCGGGCCCACTCCCGGGCGCGCTCGACCCGCGAAAGCGCTTTCTCGATTGCCCACGCCGGAGCGTCTTCGGGAATATGCCCCTCACGCCGGGCGATCTCCTCCCGGAGCTCGGGGTCGTCGGTCATCCCGAGCACCGCGGCGAAGGTGTAGGGAATGCGAGTTCGGTCGGCCCGAACCTCGTCGACGAGCAGCGGATACGCGCGCTCGGCAAGCTCGGCCTCCCGTGCGGCGAGTTCCGCGGCTCGATCGCCGTCGGTCTCGCCGTCCCCGAAGTAGCGCTGCTCGAAGCGGTCGAACTCGTCGACGAGCTGGTCGAGACCCTCGATAGAGAAGTCCCGGGCCGTCGTCGGATCCTTGAGGAAGAAATACCGGAGTACCTCTGGCTCCAGCAGTTCCAGGACCTCCTCGACGGTGACGATGTTGCCCGACGACGAGGAGAGTGCCTCGCCGTTGAGGGTGAACCACTCGTAGACCATCGGGACCGGCGGCTCGCAGTCGAAGACGTTCCGAGCGATGTCCTCACCGGACGGCCAGGAGCCCTCGGCGTGGTCTTTGCCGAACGGCTCGAAGTCGACGCCAAGAACGTCCCACTGGGCGGGCCACTCGAAGCGCCAGGGCAGTTTTCCCTCCCGAAGCGAGGCCGTCCCCTCGTGGCCACACCCTTCGATCGTCTCCTCGCCGGCCTCGACGTCCGCACAGACGTACTCGATCTCGCCGGCCTCGAGGTCGACGTCGGTGATCTCTTCTGTGAGGTGGCCACATTCCGCACACTGGGCTTGGAACGGGACATAGTGGTCGTCGACTTTCGCCTGATACTCGCCGAGCACTTCGCGTGCGCGATCTTGGTTTGCAAGGATGTGTTCGATGGTATCGTCGAACTGCCCCGATTCGTAGAGATCAGTGTTCGAGACGAACTCGATGGGGACGCCGAGACGTTCAGCGTCCTGCCGGAGGATATTCGTGAAGTGTGCGCCATACGAGTCACAACAGCCGAAGGGATCGGGGATATCAGTGTATGGCTTGCCGAGGTTCCGTCCGAGTGCTCCGGCGTCGACCTCGCCGAGGCCGACGACGTTCCCCTCTAGATCCGCGAGTCGCCGCGGGAGCTTGCGCAGGCGATCCCGGTCGTCACTGGTGAACACCTGCCGGACCTCGTGGCCGCGTTCGCGCAGAGCCGCGGCGACGAAGTACCCACGCATAAGCTCGTTGACGTGACCCAGATGTGGGACACCCGAGGGAGAGACACCCCCTTTGATCACGATCGGATCGTCGGGGTCGCGAGCCTCGATGGCGTCGGCGACGGCGTCGGCCCAAAAGACCCGGTCACTCGATCGGCCGACCTCGTAGGGATCAAGTTCAGTCATCGTCCGGTATTATTCGGGTTCCGTCGTAATCGTCGTCCAGGACAGCTCGTTCGACCGCTTGCGGGTCGGTGCCGTCGAGGACGATCGCCTCGATTCCCGATCGATCGAGGACCTTCGCCGCGAGCAGGTCGATCGGGGCGTTCGACCCGGCCGATCCCAGCGACTCGCCGCGGGCGACCAGTTCGATCAGTTCGCTCGCGGTCATCTCCGCGTAGCGCTCGGCGTCGGCGTTCTCATTGGGATCGACATCGAACACGCCAGGGACGGAGGTCGCGAACACGAGCCGGTCGGCGTCGACGTACTCGGCGAGGGCGGCGGAGACGGCGTCGGTCGTCTGGGCCGGCACGACCCCGCCCATCACGACCACGCGATCGCGGTGGAGTGACTCGGCAGCTTCCTCGTAGTTCGTGGGCACTGTCGGTGACGCAAGGTCCTCGTCTAGCGCCGCCAGCAGGAGCCGGGCGTTCAGCCGTGTCGTGTCGATCCCGAGTTGATCGAGTTCGCCCTCGTTTGCTCCCAGCGACCGGGCCGCACCGATGTACTCCCGAGCGGTCGGGCCACCGCCGACGACGACCCCGAGGTCGTGGCCCGCTGCCGCCAGCGATTCGACGACGTCGGCGTAGTCCGCTACTCGCCCGGCGTTTAGATCCGGCACGAGTACGCTCCCGCCGATAGAGAGGACTGTCTTCATCGAATCGGCGTAGCCGCGAGGCGCTCTTAAGTATTGTCAAGGAGCGGTCGGCGATATGACGTTCCCGTTATATATAATTACACAGATATACGGCCTGTCCAACCGCTACTGTCAAACCCTCCCCGACCCTTGAGACCGGTATGTACGTACTGGGTGTCGTCGGCTACTCAGATACCGGGAAGACGACCTTACTGGAGCGGTTGGCTGGTCGGCTTGCCGATCGCGGCCGCGTGGCGACGATCAAGCATCTCCACGAGTTCGATATCGATATCGAGGGTAAAGATACCGCTCGTCACCGCGCGGCCGGTGCCGATCGGACCTACGGCATTGTCGACGACGGCGAGTGGTTCGCCACGGGGGCCGATCGGACCCTCCGTGACGCGTTCGACGATCTCGCGCCCGCGTTCGACTACGTTCTCGTCGAGGGGTTCAGCGACGCGGCAATCCCGCAAGTCGTCATCGGCGACCGCGACCACGCCGGCGAGGCGATCGCGACCGCCACCGACGCCGACGCCGTCGACGTCGAGGCAGTCGTGGACGCGCTCGAAGCGACCGACCCCTTCGAGACGCTCGGATCGCTCGTTCAGCGGGTCAAAGACGATCCCGCGGCCGAGCGCGCCGGGGCGATCGCCACCTTCACCGGCCAAGTTCGGGCGAAAGACTCCCCGGACGACGATCGGACCGAACATCTGACCTTCGAAAAATACGACGGCGTCGCCGACCAGCGACTCGTGGAGATCGAACAGACCCTCGAATCCCGAGAGGACGTACTGTCTGTCAAGCTCCACCACCGGACCGGCACGATCGAGGCGGGCGAGAACATCGTCTTCGTCGTCGTACTCGCTGGCCACCGGACAGAAGCGTTCGAGGCTGTCTCCGACGGGATCGATCGTCTCAAAGAGGACGTCCCAATATTCAAAAAGGAGATCACCGTCGAAGATTCTTTCTGGGTCCACGAGCGATAACATATCAATCCAAACGTAGAACCCATCTGTTTTTCGCTTCGTACTGCGTGGAGACTGAGGGGAAATTGGCAATATAATACAATTCATCAAGAAAGAAAGGATCCGCTAGACACTGTTTTAAAATATCTAAGTCGAATTTAGAGAGTTTTGAATCGTCCCCCAGCTCTTCGATTCGGCTAAATTCGATCGAACTTCCCCAAAGCGTCCTGCGTTTATATACTCCCCCAGACGGTATGAGGGAGTGACGTGATCCAGATGAGCGCGACGACACAGCCCTCCCCAGACAGTGCAGAATCGGAGTCGACAGCGTCCAAAGAGGAGCGTCTCCGTTCGTATCTCCGAAAGAAGGTGACCGAGAACGGCGAACTCTACTTCAAGAGCAAGTTCATCGCCGACGAAGTCGGCCTCTCTTCGAAGGAGATTGGCGCACTGATGGTCAAGCTCAAGGAATCAGCGACGGACATCGAAGTCGAAAAGTGGTCCTACACGAGCGCGACGACCTGGCGAATTGAGCCTGCCTGACCCTCCACGCGGAACCGGTCTGACGGACACTGCGTCCCCGCGGTCGCCGCCGTCGCGGCGTACCCGCTTCCACCTGGTGCTTTCGAACGGTCGCTACTACTCCCCTGAACCGTCGATATTTTATGAGTCTCTCCCGTGTCGGTAGACAGGTATGTCGACGGTGCCGCCGGCCGACGCTCCCGCGACGGAGGATCTTACGCCGGTCTTTGAGGTGACGGACATCCGTCGGGACGGGGATCGAGTGCTATACGTCGGTTACCCACAACGGTCGCCGGCGACCGTCGAATCGGAACTCGCGCCGCTGTTTTACGAGCAGGGCTTCGAGATGCACCTCCAGGCACGCGGTGGGTCCCCGTCCGGGGAGTACGCCATCGTCGCCAGCGAGCGGTCGATCGGGATCGACGGGATCCCTTGGAA
>JBEQBN010000035.1:0-8349 GCA_041639775.1 Halapricum sp. | reverse complement strand
GCCGACCTTCGATCGGTCGGGATCCCAGCGTCGCCACCCGTCGACGGTCGGCTCCTCGGAGACCTGCGGCCCGCGTGTCGCGAGCGACTCCCGGCCGTCGAACGAGCGGCGCTGAACGCCCTCTGGGAGGCTCACTCGTTCTCACCTCGCGCCCGAATCGTCGCGATGCGGTCGTCGAGTTCGGCCTCAAGTTCGGGCCGGCGCTCGCCGCTGTAGTGGTCGACGCGGGCAGCGAGCGTCAGTTTGCCCGCCAGCGCCCGCGCCGCCGAGCCGCGATGTTCGGGGTCGGTCCCGCGGACGTACTCGTGGGTGTAGATGACCCCGTGTTTCGGCGAGGGAGCGTCCCCCCGCAGGTGGGCAAAGAGTGCGTCCTCGGCACCCAGGACCTGGACCGTGCCGCTGGTCGAACGGGCCAACTGCTTGAGCCCGCCCGAGAGTGCGATCAGCCGGGCCGCGAGCACCGATCCGGCCATCGCCGACAGGTTCGGCGCGACCTCCGGCGTGAACCGCTCGATCGACGCCCGGAGTTCGGTGGCCCGCTCGTCGAGGGCGAGTACCTGCTCGGCGAGCGCACGCAGTTGTTCGTCGAGGTCGCTATCGGGTTCGTGCTCGGCGATCTCACGAGCGAAGGCGACCCCGCCACCGGACTCGCCGACTCGGCTCCCGCCCCACTCGGCGACGCGCTCGGCCAGTTCGTTCGCGGTGCGTTCACAGTCGTCCATAGCCCGAACGGCGTGTACGAGTTGCTGGTCGTCCGCGCGCTCGCGCTGAGCGACGGCCTCGCGAGCAGTCTCGATGGTCGCCGCACGCAGTTTGTCGTAGTAGTCGTCCGCGTCACTGGCGAAACCCGACGCGATCGCTCTGTCGGGCCACGCCGCCGGGGATTCGGCAGTCCCGTCTTCGATCGCGTCGCGAGCGTCGAGACCGTCGGGATCGACGCCCTCGAACCAGCCTGTGTCCGTTGTCATTGTCGGAGTGTATACGTTCCCCCCGTATATCGGTTCCCGAGTCGGTGTCGATTGGCGCGTACAGACAAAGTCATCCCGGACAGCAGACGAACCAGGCGTTCACACAGGTCCTCGAAATACATCACTCAATTGTAATTAGGCCTCAAATCACGCCACTGAATTACGCGAGCGCATCGGGATCCGCCTTCATATATTCTCGCAGCAGGACAGTAGCGTAGGACCCTTTCGGAAGCGAAAACTCAAACGTCGGCGGGTCGCCCGAGACCGTCAGATTCGCTCGGACTAAGATTGCCCGACGTGTTCCGGAGGATTCGAACTCGCCAGGCAGATCGAAGTCGGCGGGGTCGAGATCGAGATCGGCGAGCACCTCCTGGGCGATCTCGGCCGGTTCACCTTCGCCGAACTCGGTGTCGGTCCCGACCAGCGGTGCGGTCACGAACGCTCGCCCGCGGTCGACGTGCCGCCGAGCCGTGTCGAGTCGCGACCCGGTGACGACCTGGGTTCGGTCGGCATCGGGTAATTCGAGATCCGGCGGCGCGTCCCGGTCGCCGAAACAGATCACGTCGCCCGCGACTGGTTCGTCGAAGGGGAGCCCGCGGCGGAGTCGTTCCGAGCAGATCCGGTTGAACACGTACGACTGGGCGGCGTTGACGAACAGCCGCTGCAGGTTCGTCGGGAGCGCGGTCAGCGCCGCCCGGAAGTCGGCTGGTTCGTCGCCGTCGATCTCGGCGAGGCGCTGTACCATCGCGCGCTCGTATCCGAGGTGCGACGGCAGTGCCTCCGTTGCTCGTCCCCACTCCCGGTCGTCCCAGCATTCCTCGACGGTCGCCCGCGCGTCGCGTGTCGACTCGCGTTCGCGCTCGCTCGGGTTCCCGACGTACGTCCGGACCGCACCTTCCCAGTCCCGGCGGACGATCGCCAGTCCGACCTCGTGTGTGATCGCCCGTCGGCTCCCGAACCGCTGCTGGCCGAAGACGTTGGGCACGCCGACGCGGTCGTCGCTCCCGCCGAAGGCCCGGAGGTCGTCGGTGATCACCTCGATCGTCTCGACCTGTTCGGGCTCGGAGACCGTGATCTCGAAGCGATTGCCCGCGAGGTCGCCAAAGGTCAGTCCCCGGCCGGTCCGTCCGAGCACGTCGATGTCGGCACCCGCAAGGTCGACGCTCGCGATGGCCTCGGGATCGGCGTTCCGGACGGTAAACAGCTGGGTCGTGATCGCGTACTTGTCCTTCGTCCCGGCCCAGTCGACGCGTTCGCGGCTGATCCCCAGCTGATCCGACAGGGTACTCGCGAAGTCGTTGGTATCCCACTCTCGCAGTGTCGCCCGCAGTAAAATATGCGGATATCCGCCGGCATCAGCCTCGAGGGGCTCCGGTTCGACGGTCTCGATTTCCTCGACCCGAAAGTGATCGGGCGAAGCACGGAGTTGCCCACCGATCCCCTCGGCGTCGCTGACGTAATAGTCGATTCCGACCGCCGTCTCGAGTGGGTGTGCGTCGCGCATCGCGTCGCTCAAAGCGAGCGGCGGCGGGAGTAAAGCACTGTCGCAACAGTTAGGACTGCCGTCGTGCCAGATATCTTTACGAACGTGTCGCCACCAGTATCAGTAGAACTCCCTGACGAGATCCGTCGCCCCGTCAGGCGCGCCGTCCGGAATCTCGGCTTTGTTGGATCCGATTCCCTCCCGTTCCACGTAGGGCGTGCTGTCTTCGTCTTGGTAGAGGACGCCGATGTACTCTTTGTCGCTGTCGAGAACCCGGTCTTTGGCCTGGTCGAAACTGCCCGGATCGTGATCGGTATCCTCCAGATCGACGATCGAGTCCCGGAAGTAGTCGTAGGTGTCGACGTCGTTGAACGTCACGCAGGGGCTGTAGACGTTGACGAAGCCAAAGCCGTCGTGTTCGATGGCCTGTTTGACGAGTTCGGTGTGTCGCTGAGAGTCCGAGGAAAAGGACTGTGCGATGAAGGTCCCGCCGGCCGACAGCGCCAGCGCCTTCGGGTTGACCGGCGGAACGCTCGTCCCGTCCGGTGAGGTCGCGGTCTCGAACCCCTCCTGGGAGGTCGGCGAGGCCTGCCCCTTCGTCAATCCGTAGATCCGGTTGTCCATAACGACGTACGTCATATCGACGTTCCGGCGGACGGCGTGGATGAAATGCCCGACGCCGATCGAGTAGCCGTCGCCGTCGCCGCCGGCGACCATCACTTCCAGGTCAGGATTGGCCAGTTTCACGCCGGTCCCGACCGGCAATGCCCGTCCGTGGACGCCGTGCAGCGCGTAGCTGTGCATATAGGTCCCGATCTTGCCGGAGCAGCCGATCCCCGCGACGAGGAACGTCTCGTCGGGGTGGTTGCCGGTTTCGGCGAGGGCTTTCATCATCCCATTCATCGTCCCGAAGTCACCACAGCCGGGACACCAGGTCGGTTGCTTGTCGGATTTGAAGTCTGTGAAGTGAGCGTCTGAACTCATTGTGCCACCTCCGGCTTCGCGACGGCGTCACGGATCGCCTCGGCCAGTTCGTCAGCCTTGAACCGGACGCCTGTGTACTTGTTGATGCGCTGGACGCGTTCCAGCGTGTCCTGTTCGATCAGGTCCGCGAACTGCCCGGTCGCGTTCGCTTCGACGACGAGCACGTCCTCGGCAGCCTCGACCGCCTCGGTGAGACCTGGGCGTGGATGGATGTACGGCACTGATAGCAACCGGACTGACAGCTCCTCCAGTTGTGTCATCGCTTCGCGAATCGCCCCCTCGTTCGAGCCCCACGTGAGCACGAGCGTATCAGCGTCCGGATCGCCGAACTCCCTGGGCTCGAAGGCCTCCCGTTCGCGCGCAGTCTCGACTTTCCGGTCGCGTTTGTCGACCTGCTCGACCCGCACGTCCTCGTCCTCGGTCCGGCGGCCGAGTTCGTCGTGTTCGAGCCCGGTCGTCATATGCGCGCCGTCAGCGGTCCCCGGGAACGCACGCGGACTGATGCCGTCTTCGGTCGCTGCGTGCGCGCGAAACCGTTCCTTCTCGTCGAGCCACTTCTCGATGTCTCCCTCGTCGACGACCTTCCCGCGCTCGATCTCGACGGCGTCCATATCGAACTCCTCGGGTTCGTAGGTGCGCTCGGTCACGGCCATCGAGAGGTCCGCCGTCAGATAGACCGGTACCTGGTACTTCTCGGCGAGGTTGAACGCCTCGATCGTCTTGTGGAAACACTCCGCGATCGTCGTCGGCGCGATGACGAATCGCGGAATCTCGCCGTGCCCGCCATAGAGCATCATATTCAGGTCTTCCTGACCCTGTTTGGTCGGCATCCCCGTTGAAGGGCCCGATCGCATCACATTGGCGATCACAAGCGGCGTCTCCGTCGTCGCCACGAGTCCGAACGTCTCGCTCATCAGGTCGATTCCCGGGCCCGAAGTGCCCGTCATCGCCCGCGCGCCGGCCCGGGCAGCTCCCAGCGCCAGGTTGATCGCCGCGAGTTCGTCCTCGGCTTGGACGACCGCCCCGCCGAACTGTTCGATCCGGCCGGTGAGATACTCCATAATGTCGGTCGCCGGCGTGATCGGATAGCCGGCATAGAACCGACAGCCGGCAGCGATCGCGCCCATACCGATCGCCTCGTCACCGTTCAACAAGACGTAGTCGTTGTCGGTCGTCTCTAAATCGTACTCGAAGTCGTACTCGTAGTTCTCCCGGACGTACTCTTGGCCAAGCCGAGCCGCTTCCTTGTTGTTCTGAACGATCGCCTTGCCCTTGTCGCCAAAGCGCTTTTCGAGCGCCTCGTCGAGGTTCTCGATCGGAAAACCCGCGACCGCACAGGCCGCTCCGAGCGCGACGACGTTGCGCATAATCGCGCCGCCCGCGTCTTCGGCAAGCCCCTGTAGGGGCACTTCCAGCCCGATCATTTCCTCGGGCACCTCGACGCCCTGCATCGTTGTCTGCTCGCCGTCGTAGATGATGACACTCCCCTCGTGGAGTTCATCGAGGTTCTCGTCGATGGTCCGCTCTGTCAGCGCGATCAACACGTCGAGCCGGTCGACGACGCTCTCGACCGGATCGATCGCTGTGCGGACCTTGTAGGCCGTGTATCCCCCACGGATGCGTGAGGCGAAGTCCTTTGAGGTGTAGACGTGGCGGCCGGCACGTGACAGCGCGCGAGCAAAAATCTTGCCTGTCGAGTCGATCCCATCGCCGGCCTCGCCACCGATGGCCCAGTTGAGATCCTCATACATGATGAACAAGGTTTCAAAGCGACCGGCGAAAAGCCTTCTGGAACCCCACCTCGCTGCCGCCGGCCCGGACGTTTTGTTGCCTCGAATTGTCCCTTCCGAAAGGACCATCCACTGGCCGCTCGGACTATTAGATATGGACACTACGGACCTCTCCGTCAGAGCGCTGGAGTCGGTCGGCCCGGACGCAATCGCGATCACGTTTGACACGCCAGGTGGGCTTTCGGCATACCCCGGACAGTTCGTCAAATTGACGCTCGATACCGACGACGGCGAGCAGTCTCGATTCTATACGATCTCTTCGCCGGACGTCGTGGGTACATTCGAGATCACAGTCGGCATCGACCCTGACGGCGAGGTGGCACCGCTGCTGGCCGATCTGGAACCTGGGGATGCTGTCCCCGTCGCCGGCCCGTTCGGCGACGCCTACTACGAAGGATCGGGAGACGCGGTCGTACTCGCCGGCGGTCCCGGTGTCGGACCGGCGGTTGCGATCGGTGAACGAGCCCTCGACCACGACAACGATGCCGCGATCGTCTATCAGGACCGTGACCCCATCCACCGTGACCGGCTCGACGATCTGTCTGAATCGGGTGGTTTCGTCCGGATCGTTGAACGGGACGCTAATCTGAGTGAGTCCGTCGTGGCCGCACTTGAGGCGGTCAACGACGACGCGCCGGTGTTCGTCTACGGCTTCGCGGACTTCCTGGACGGTGCGATGGACGCCCTTGAAGTGGCCGGTGGCGATCCCGAAACTGCAAAAGTCGAGAACTTCGGCTGAAAGCCCTCGCGGCGGTCTGAGGGGAGTCGTGTGGACAGGCGATCGTTCCGATATCCCACCTGGCACGCCCACTACTTATCGAGAATCGACCCGATGTCACCCAGTGAATCGATAGTAACATCGGGTTCGGCAGTTGCGTTCGAAGTTGTGTCTTTGTCACTGCCTGTTTTGACGAGGACGGTCGTCATCTCAGCGCGCTCACCGAGGGCGATATCTGTGTCGATACGATCGCCGATCAAGAGATACTCGTCAGTGGGGTGGGCGAGACGGTTCGTGATCGCGTCGATCATCCGGTCGGAAGGTTTCCCGAATATCTGGTCGGGTTCGCGCCCGGTTGTCTCGGCGATTGCACGGATAATAGAGCCCGACCCGGGCACGGGTCGGCCGTCGCCGTCTGGGAACGTGCGGTCGGGATCTGTCCCATAGAAGGGAATCTCCTGTTCGAAGGCCCTGAGAGCACTCACCAAATCGTCGTAGGCAAACTCGGGCGTCCAGGACGCGAGAAAGACATCAGCTACTGTCGGGTCGTCACAGCATCGGATCCCCGCCGCCTGCAACTGTTCACGGAGGCCAGCGCTGCCAACGACGAATACGTTCCCATCAGAGTGAGCGTTGGCAAGATACTCAGTCGTCACAATACCCGAAGAGAGGATGCGATCGCGTCGGGTTTCGATACCAATCGCTGCGAGGCGATCGACATACTGCTGTGAACTGTGTCCAGGATTGTTTGAGACGAACAACACGCCGTCCGGGAGTGATTGGAGTCGATCGATCCCATTGAGAGCCCCGTCGATGGGTTCTCCATCGTGATAAACTGTGCCGTCGAGATCGACGACGGCGCCTGCGAATGTCATCACCAACAGTACACCTGACAAGCCAAAACCGCTATCGATTACTTTCGGTTATCCGTCATTGACCTCAAGACGATTTACGCATCAATAGTCGCCGAGAACGCCGAGTCGGCGGGCTCGCCGTGTCGCGTAGTGAAATACCAGGTAGCCACCTGCCAGATAGCCCACTGCCACACAAACAAGCAAAGCGAGATCGAACGGGCTGAACTGCCAGAGCCGGGTCCCCTCAACCATTGCCCGCTGGAGCAGTGCACTCCCGTGTGCAAGTGGGAGGAGTCGGGTCCACGGAGCGTCGAACACAGGAGCAGAGATCAACACGATGAATCCGAACTGGAGGAGGTTGAGCCAGTTCCCGATCCGCTTGTAGAGGACTGTGATCCCGCCGGCCGCAAACCCGAGCCCGAGCACCGACGTAATCGCTAATCCCGCGACAGTGATGGTCGTCACCGGCTCGATCCGGAGTGTTGTGCCCGTCATCAGAAGCATCGCGACTAACACGATCAGTGACGTTAGGAACGTCCGGACGATCTTTGCGACGCCTTTCAGTAGCGCGACGGGCGCGAACCCGAACGGCGTGGTGATGTGCCGTTCAAGGGTCCCCCATTGTACCTCGCTGCCGATGTCGTTCGACACCGACGAATACGCACCCACAGACAGCGTCCAGAGGAAGTAGCCAACGATGATGCCTTCGAGTGACTCGGTGAGGGCTTGCCCGGCCAATTGACGGCCGCCATAGAATAGCACACCAAAAAAGAACAGTGAGACGACGATTCCCCCGATCGCGTTGGCCGGATACCGGACAAAGATGAGAAACTCACGGTACAGTACCGCTCGTGCGAGATGGTAGTACGTTGCGGGACGGGGCTGTTCTATTGACTCGGGATCAGCGGCATCTGTCATGGCGATCCCTCACCCTCACTTGGCCCACGAAGTCCCTGCGTGTCACCGGTCAGACTGACGAACACGTCCTCGAGATCGGGCTCGACGGTGTGGAGTTGCTCGACTGTGACTCCCGCATCGCGGAGTGTATCCATCAGCGTGTACAGTTCCTCACCGGCCGCTTCCAGTTCGACGCGACGACTCCCGTCGACCGTCTCGACACTCAGTAGCGTGAATCTGTCTTCGAGTCGACCCACGACGTGATCGTCGATGTCCGCGCTGGTAATGTGGATCGCGTTGCGGTCGGCACTGCCTAACAACTCCTCGACGGTGCCGTCAGCGACGATCTGGCCCGCCGACATCACGATCACGCGGTCACAAACGTCCTCAATGACGGTCATATTGTGACTGCTAACGAAGATCGTCAGCCCTTCTTCACGGGCGAGTCGCGTCAGCTCGGTCCGAAGCGTGCGAGAACTCTCGATGTCCAAGCCGAGTGTCGGCTCGTCGAGAAAGACGAGTTTCGCGCCACCTGCAAGCACGCTCGCCAGCGATACCTTCTGCTTCATCCCCCGTGAGAGGTTCCGGACAGCGGTGTCGGCGTGATCGCCAAGCCCGAGCCGATTCAGGAGCCGGTCGTGTCGGGCCGTGACCG
>JBEQBN010000034.1:0-8394 GCA_041639775.1 Halapricum sp. | reverse complement strand
GCTATGGCAAGTACCACACCGTATTGACGATCAACTCGGGCTGCTGGCAGGCCCAGACGGATTTCCAGAAGAGCGTCAACATCGACCCCGACGCCGGGTTCGCGCCGATCGTCGACCTGGAAACGTTGGAGCTTACCGTTCGGAGTTTCGGGTAGCGGAGGCCGGATCGACTCGTTCTCAGGGCAGCAACACGCCGTCGATGACGTGTGCAACCCCGTTTGCGGCCTCGATGTCCGTCGCATCGATCTCGGCGCCACCGAGCCCGCCGCCGTTCAGCGTCGTCCCGTCGACCGTGACGGTGCCACCTTCGAGCATCCTGATCCGCGGTGCATTGACGACCGACGAGGCGTACCGCCGACCGTTCGTGACGTGGTAAAGGAGTATCGTCGCAAGGTCGTCTCTGGCCAGCAGCTCCTCGGCCGTGACATCCAGCGCCTCCAGCAATTCCTCGAACGCTTCATCTGTCGGCGCGAACACTGTGAACTGCCGCCTGCCGTCCAGAACTGTGCCGAGACCTGTTTCTTCGAGCGCCAGTTCGAGGATTTCGAAGTCCTCGCTACCCTCTACGATTTCGAACAGCGTGGGCTCCGCGCTGGCACCCAGGCGCTTTCCTTTGCGTCCCGCTGCTGTTCCAACAGCACCGGTGCTCAGTAGCACCCCTGCTGTTCCAATCGTTTTCAGTACAGTCCGCCGATCTTTGTCTGTCATCGTCGTCCCTCCGGTCGGCGCTGAGGACTCGATTGACGTAGTTAAGCGGTGCTTAGCTTTTTTCTACCCCTCGATGGATGGGCTTTCGCCTCGATCCCGCTGTAAGTATTGCCGGATGTCACCCACTCCGGCGAATGAAGGCGATAGGAGGTGCTTATACAGGCATCAGGAGCGAAGACCACACTGTACTATGACTGACGACGACCGCGGATTCGAAACGAACGCCCTGCACGTCGGGCAGGAAGAGCCCGATCCTGCGACGGGCGCACGCGCACCGCCGATCTATCAGACCACTAGCTACGTCTTCGAAGACGCCGAGGACGCCGCCCAGCAGTTCGCTCTCGAGAAGCCGGGCCACATCTACTCGCGACTGATGAACCCGACCACGGGACTGCTCCAGGAACGACTCGCCGCGCTCGAAGGCGGGGTCGGTGCCGTCGCGACCGCCTCGGGGATGAGCGCACTCAACCTCACGACCTTCCTGCTGGCGGACGTCGGCGACAACGTCGTCACCGCCTCGGCGCTGTACGGCGGGACCTATACCTACTTCAGCCATACCGCGCCGCGCAACGGCGTCGAGGCGCGCTTTGTCGACACGCTGGATTACGACGCCTACGACGAGGCGATCGACGAGGACACGGCCTACGTCCACCTCGAAACGATCGGCAACCCCGCGCTGGTGACGCCCGACATCGAGCGCGTCGCCGACATCGCCCACGACCACGGCGTTCCCTTGTTCGTTGACAACACCTTTGCGACGCCGTATCTGTCGAACCCGATCGAACACGGGGCGGATCTGGTCTGGGAGTCGACGACCAAGTGGATCCACGGCTCGGGGACGACCGTCGGCGGTGTCGTCGTCGACGGTGGCACCTTCCCCTGGGAGGAGTACGCCGAAGACTACCCCGAGATTGCCGGTGACAACCCTGCCTATCACGGCGTCAACTTCGCCGATCGGTTCGGTGAGGCGGCGTTCACCTACGCCGCGATCGCCCGTGGACTGCGCGATCTGGGCAACCAGCAGTCGCCCTTTGACGCCTGGCAGACGATCCAGGGCCTGGAGTCGCTGCCGATGCGGATGGAGCGTCACTGTGAGAACGCCCAGCTGGTGGCCGAGTATCTCGACGACCACGACGAGGTCGCCTGGGTTAACTACCCCGGGCTAGAGAGCCACGAGACCCACGACAACGCTTCGGAGTATCTCGACGGTGGCTATGGGGGAATGATCACCTTCGGACTCGAAGCCGGCTACGAGGCCGCTCGCGACACCGTCGAATCGACCGAACTGGCCAGTCTCCTGGCGAACGTCGGCGACGCCAAGACGCTGGTTATCCACCCGGGTTCGACGACCCATCAGCAACTCAGCGCCGAGGAGAAGGCAGCTGCTGGCGTCAGAGACGATATGATCCGACTTTCTGTCGGCGTCGAAGACCCGACGGACATCGTCGACGATCTAGAGCAGGCCATCGCGCAAGCGACGCGATAACGGGCGTCAGCTTGCCTTGGGAGCTCACTTAGTCTTCCGCACCCTCACGGACGGCCACAGCCATCCCGGTCTCGAAATCCAGCATATCCCCAGCCGGTAGCTCCGCGCGACCGACCGCAAGCAACTCCCCTCTCTGATGAGTCACGAGAACTTCGTCACCGGGCCGTATGTCCGAATCGACCTCGCGGACGAACTTCGCAAAGACGTTCTTCTCGTCCCGGACGAACGGCTCGCTGTCGTCGCCAACGACGACCCGGTAGTCTGGATGGGGAAGCAATTCCTGGAGCCGACGACCGCCAGCCACCCCGAGCGTGAACCGCCCGGTCGTGCTGTAGGTTCCGATTCGCCCGTCCGGCGCAATGATCTGTCGTGGCCGGCCCGAACTCGAACGGGTAATCTCCAAGTCGGGGTCGTCGAACAGCGCCGAACCGGCCGGCCCGAACTGATAGGCTGCGACCCGGCCCAGTGCGTCCAGATCCATTTCCGAGGCACTCCCACTCATACCCGCCGATCGGTGGTGGTCGGGCAAACGCTTTTCGACCCGACCTCATCCCCTGGATCGCAGGCTATCCCTGCGGGAATCGCCGCTACGCTGGCGTTTATTTGTTGACTGCCCGAACTGTGCTGTATGCCAACGGAGACACGCAAGCTCGCTGTCGGTGGCGGTCTGCTTTTCGTCTGTAGCGTCGCGATTATCGCCCTGGGGATGGCGGATCTCCCGATCGTCGTTGGCGCCGTGGCGGCGCTCGGTCTTGCGGCGGGCGCACTACTGGTCGGTACGTCCGAAGGCGGTCGCCCTGTCTAACGCCTGCTGACAGACAGCCTAGAGCAAAAACCGGTCGGGATCGGATCCGAGATCGATAAATCCATCAGCCGCAGCGATCAGGTCTTCTGCGGTCGACTCCTCAAACGCGATCACGTCGACTCTGACGCCCTCGTGCTGGAGATGCCTGCAGAGTCTCGTGAAGTCGCCGTCGCCAGTACACAGCGCGATCGCATCGATATGTTCGGCCAGCGAGACGGCGTCCAGACTCATTCCGACGTCCCAGTCGGCCTTTTTGGTGCCGTCGCCGAACGTTCGGATCTCCTTGATCCGGGTTTCAAAGCCAATGTCGACTAAAGCGTCGAAAAACGACTCTTCCTCTGGCGAGTTCGCTTTGATGACGTAGGCGATCGCTCGGGTGAGCGACCGACCGTCGACTGCCGCGTCGAGCAACTCCGCGTAGTCGATGTTGCGCTCGTGGAGGCTTCGTGCTGTGTGATAGAGATTCTGGGAGTCGGCGAGGACCGCGACCCGCTGTGTCCCGTGAGTTTCGTTTCTGGTCATTGCGTACACCTCCAGGTGCCACGCAAATAGCGCTTGTGGCTCTCGATTCGACTATCCTGATTCAGCGAGAGAGACCCGTCGTTCACCGCTGGGAGGACGTCATCTCGTCGGGAGCGCGACTGTTTCACCGTCGGCATACACCGTCGGATCCCGGACGATCCCGTCCAAGTGCAGCGGTGCTTCGGTGTCGCCCCCGATCGAGGCGTCGTCGCCGATCGCGAAGTGGACCGTCCCGCCCGCCTTCTCGTCGAGTAGCACCGAGCCGAGCAGCCGCTCGACGGCCACGTTCGTCCCGATCCCCAACTCGGCCAGGTTGTAGGCGGCCTCGCCCACTTCCTCGGCCGCTTCTTCGACCTGCCGGCGGATCGCGTCGTCCTCGATGGCGGTGACCTGCCCGTTCTCGACTTCGAAGGCGACCGTCTGGCCGTCCTCGAGCAATCCGTGGGGGCGCATTGTCCCGTCGACGACGACCCGCCCGTCGGCGGTCTCGGGGCTGACGAACACCTCGCCCGCGGGCAGATTCGAGAATGAACCGGCCTCGTGGACGATCCCGGTGTCCTCCTGCCATTCTCGGTCGCCTGCTTGTAGTGTAATATCAGTCCCCGACGGTGCAGTCACCCGAATCTCCGTCGCGTCACCGACCGCTGTGAGCACCCTCTCGCAGTGTTCGCGGATCGACTCGTAGTCGGCGTCCAACCCGCGCGTAAACACCGCCTCGGTGATCCCTGGCAGGGTCGCGGCTCGGGCACCGTTTTCGGTGGCCGCCGAGCGCGCCCGTGTGTGACTCAGGCTCTTTGTCGTCGGCGCGAGCAATACGTCCGGTTCACCCATAGCTGCCGCGACCGTCGCCGGTGGTTCCTCGCCGTGCTGGTCGCCCGGCGGGTACCGGACAATCGTCACGTCGTCGGTGATCTCGCCTGCGACGTCATACAGGACTTTCCCGATCTCCCAGCGCTTGTCGTCGGTGACAATCTCACAGGATTCTCCGGACTGCAGTCCCATACACTGCTCCAGTGCCGTCTCGGCCGCAACGCGGAGGTCGTCGGTCATAGGTAAAACTGGGAGTGGGACGGGGTTAGGCGTTACTCTCGATTGTCCTGCTTACAGCGCCGAAACCCATCCCCACGGTCCGCAATATATCTGCCGGGGCCGGCACGTTGTTTCTATCGTAATTCGAACGTCTTAGACGGGTTTAAAATCTATGTAACGCTCTTAGAGTGGCTGCAACGTGCATCGCAGAGGATAAACGACCCCTCTGTGAAAGGCAGTGTATGGCGAGATCTCGATCTGACGGCACAATCGCATATTTCAGTATGGAGTATGGCCTGGAAAACGGAATGAACACCTACAACGGCGGACTCGGTATCCTCGCGGGCGATGTCGTTCGTGGGTTCGCTGACCTGGATGTCGACGCTGTCGGGCTCACGCTGCTCAACGACCGTGGACTGGGAGAACAGCGCATCGACGAGCACGGCACCCAGCACATTAAGCCGGCCCCGTGGCCGGTTGAGGAGTTCTGTGAGCCCCTTGATGCGACCGTTGAGATGACGATCGCTGGCGAAACCGTCACGATCGGTGCCTGGCGCTACGACGTCGAATCCGAACACGGCGGGACTGTTCCAGTCGTTATGCTGGATACTGACCGTGAAGAGAACCCTGGCTGGATCCGGGAACTGACACACCGCGTTTACGCCCCCGGAAAAGACGACCGCTTCAAACTTGCCGTCTATCTGGTCCTGGGCATCGGTGGCGTCCGTATGCTCGATGAACTGGGCTACGATATCTCGACGTACCATATGAACGAGGGCCACGCCAGTTTCCTCACGCTGGAGTTGCTTGCTCGCAACGACCTCGACGCCGACGCAGTCCGCGAGCAGTGCGTGTTCACAACTCACACGCCGGTCGCGGCCGCCCACGACGAGTATCCCATCGAGCTGCTCGACGAACTGCTCGAGGACGACCTCGTTTCGATGTACACGGTCCGTCAGTATAGCCCGCGCGGCAAAATTCACACGACGCGGCTCGCTCTCAACCTCTCCCGATACGTCAACGGGGTCGCCAAGCGCCATCAGGAGGTCTCCCGGGAGATGTTCCCCGAACACGCCGAGAAGATCGACGCCATCACGAACGGTGCCCACGTCCCGACGTGGGTCGGCGACGACATAGCTGCAGTCTTCGACGAGAATATGCGTAACTGGCGGCGCTTCCCGACGAAGCTCCAGCACGCGACGCTCATCGACGACCAACCGCTCTGGGAAGCCCACCAGGCTCAAAAGCGCGATCTCATCGAGTACGTCGAGGACCGGCAGGGCGTCGAACTCGACGAGGACGTGTTGACACTTGGGTTTGCCCGCCGTGCCGTGCCCTACAAGCGTGCACCGCTGCTGTTCGAGGACGTCGATCGTCTGCGCGAAGTCATCGCCCGCTCGGGCGACGTGCAGGTCGTCTACGCCGGCAAGGCGTTCCCCGGCGACCCGCGTGGCCGCGAGATCATCGAGCAGATTTACGGGTATGCCGACGAACTCGAGGATGAAATCACAGTAACCTACCTAGAAAACTACGATATGGAGATGGGCCTGAAGCTCACCTCCGGGGTCGACGTCTGGCTGAACAACCCCCGGCGACCGCGAGAGGCCTCGGGCACCTCGGGTATGAAAGCTGCCTTCAACGGCGTCCCGCAGTTCTCGACGATCGACGGCTGGTGGGTCGAGGGCCACATCGAGGGCGAGACCGGCTGGTCGATCGGGCCCGAACCCCACAGTCCGCGAGAGGAGCGTATGACCGACGCCAAGGAGACCCTAGTCGACTCGACTGCGCTGTACGATACGCTCGAAAACGACGTGTTGCCGACCTACTACGACGACCGCGAGAAGTGGATCGACGTGATGCGCAACGCCATCGCGTTCAACGGCTCGCGCTATCACGCTCGCCGGATGATGGAAGAATACCTCGCCGACGCCTACGACCCCGAGTAATCCCCCTACTGGGATCGCTCCTGATAGCGCCGGTGGATTTCGAGCCCGGCCGACCGCAGCACGCCTCCGACGACCGGGATGTCAGCGTTGAAACTCCCGAACACCGTCTCACAATCCAGCCCCGTTTCTCCGCCGACTTCCGTTTCGACGGCTGCTCCGGAGACGCTATAGACGACGCCGCCCAACCCCGCGTAGGCGATTCCGGTCGCACACATCGGACACGGCTCCGTACTGGTGTACAGCACCGTCTCGGCGCGTTCCTCGGGCGATAGTTCACTGCCCGCACGTCTGGCGAGGGTCAACTCCGGGTGCAGCGCGAGGTCGTCGTCGGTGTGTTCGCGATTGGTCGCCTCCTCGATAATCGTGCCGTCACGGACGAGCACGGACCCGTAGGGCCCGTCACCGCGATCGCCGGCCTTACTGGCCAGTTCGAGTGCCCGCCTGACGTGTGGTTCGTGATCGAACGAATCGAGATCCATATCCACACGCTGGGTGTCAACGGGGATAGTTCCCGGGTCACGTGTCGCCTCTCATACTGCCGGCTGTAAGTTCGTAAAGATATTCGCCACCCCGGGGTGGCGAATTCCTTCAGTTTGTTACAGCCGGCAGTATCACGCTTTGGGCTCGGTAGCCACCAGGACCGGTGTCTCGGCGACTCGCAACACTCTGTCAGCGACGCTCCCGATGAGATGTCGCTTGAGTCCCGTCCGGCCGTGGGAGGCCATAACGATCAGGTCCGCACCGACTTCGGTGGCGCAACTTGCGATCTCCTCGTGAGCATCCCCCCGTCGAACGATCGTTTCGATAGACAGACCAGGCTGGGTGTCCCGGATCGACTCGGCGAACGTCTCGACGGTTTCCTCGCCATCGGATTTCAGCCGTTCGATGAACTCCTCGGAGACGCCGCCGGCGTTGAAACTACCGCCAGCCGCCTGCACGTCGACCGCCGTGAACACGGACAGTTCCGCCCCGAAGGTCACTGCGAGCGCCGTCGCCGGACCGATAGCCGCCGTGGCCGCGTCGCTGCCGTCAGTCGGGACGAGCAGCTTCGAGATCGAGCCCGCCATTATATCAGTCCCGAGCGGAACGACCAACACCGGCTGGTCGGCGTGGCGGACGACATATTCGGTGACGCCGCCGACCAACCGTTCGCGGAGGTTGTGCGCACCCTGTCGCCCCATAACGATCAGGTCAGCGCCGATATCGTCCGCACTCGCGACGATCTCGCCTTTCGGGTCCCCCTCTCGAAGGTGGGTCTCGACGGCACAGCCGAACGCCTGACTGCGTTCGGCTGCGGATTCCACGACCGATCTGCCGTGTTCTCGGCGTTCGGATCCGCTCATCTGGCCACCGATAGTCGGCAGTGTCGTGTCGACGACGTGGACGATATCAACCGTAGCGCCGGTGGCCGCGGCGAACGCGAAGCCGTATTTCGCCGCATCACGTCCACACTCGCTGCCGTCGACGGGTACGAGAATCCGGTCGTACATACGTCTCACTACGGCGGCCGGGGTCATAGTACTGGGCGACGGTGATCGCGAATCCGCTTTGCCTGTCTCACGCTGTGTACGTCTGGATCCGTCCGATCTGATCACCCTCGAAGGTCAACACGTCGACGAAGGCCGCAATCTGTGTTCCGTCACCGGCGAGCAGTCGCCCTTCGACTGCGAGGCCCGTACTGTTCTCGTAGACGGTATCGATCGGATGACTCGTGTCCGTCTGTGGCCGCTCCTCGCGCATAAACGTCACAAACCGCTCGCGACTCTCAAGAGTCATATCAGGTCGGTGCTGGACGAACTCCGGCGACAGGATCGAGCGGAGCGTCTCGTAGTCGTGATCGTCTAGCGTACGATAGTACGTCCGCGCGAGTTCTACCCGGTCGTCCATATTCACCCTGG
>JBEQBN010000033.1:0-8519 GCA_041639775.1 Halapricum sp. | reverse complement strand
CGACGGTGGCTTGGGCGGCTTTCGAGTGTAGTTCAGCAAATATCGGCCACCGCTGTTTCCACTCGGGGAGCTTGTTGTTCTGGTCGTACTCACTGGGCTTGTCGTCCGCCGGGCTGTTCTCGTAGTCCCAGCGGACGTGATTGTAGAGTTGGCGATGCACATCGAGATGGTGTTCCAGCCGCTCCGCTACCTCGTCTGTCGGGTAGGCGCGGTAGCGGTGACTGTATTCCATCGCTGTCTAATGATTAGCGATATGTCGACTTAATGGTTTGTATCACGAGTTGTCGGCTTCATCCCCGACTTCGGTGGGTCGGGGTATTCGCCTCGATATGTATATAAATCGGCGGGTCCTCGATGTGCGAGAACGCCGTCTCGGTGTCGACATCGCTCCTATCGGGATTCGTGCTTTCTACACGTCTTCATTTCAATAGAATTCGCCCTGTCACTTTTTACATTTCTCTGTGACCGACAGTGTATGAGCACCTCTCGCAGGGATTCGGTCATTAGGGTGGACGGACTCCGAAAGGAGTATGGCTCGACGGTCGCTCTCGATGGAATCTCGTTCAGCGTTCGAGAAAACGAGATATTCGGGCTGCTCGGGCCGAACGGTGCCG
The DNA here is from genome assembly GCA_041639775.1 of Halapricum sp. GTDB lineage: Archaea > Halobacteriota > Halobacteria > Halobacteriales > Haloarculaceae > Halapricum. Next base: position 7,905 of record JBEQBN010000033.1, on the reverse strand, counting down.
GTAAAACGGTCACTGTCGAGTTGTTACAGGGGCTTCGAACGCCGACAGCGGGCAGTGCAACAATTCTCGGCTGTGACGTTCAGACGGACTCGCTCGCGCTCAAAGAGCGAGTCGGAGTCGTCCCACAGTCGTTTCACACGTTCGAGCGACTCACCGTCCGGGAGAATGTCCAACTTATGCGGGACCTGCACGCGGATCCAATCGAGATCGACACGGTCATCGAACAACTCGGGCTCGACGCGTACGCCGACGAGGCATTTCAGACTCTGTCCGGTGGCTACCAGCGACGGACCGGGATTGCGATGGCGCTCGTCAGTGATCCAGACGTCCTCTTTCTCGACGAGCCGACCACCGGACTCGATCCGGCGGCACGGCGAGACACCTGGGAGCAGATCCGTCACGTCGCCGACCTCGGCACGACGGTCGTACTGACGACGCACTATATGGACGAAATCGAGTATCTCGCCGATCGGGTTGCACTGCTTGTCGACGGTCGTCTCGCGGCACTCGACTCGGTGTCGGCACTCATCGATCAGTATGCCCCCGGTGTCAAACTCATTGTCCGGGCCACCGATGGCTCCGGTGAGACGGACACAGTCGAGACCGTCCTCGAAGACGCCGCACAGCGAACCTATCGAAACGACACTGGCGACTTGGTCGGGACGTTTGCAGACCGCCAGACTGCCCAGGACACGTTCAGCACGCTCCATACAGCCGACGTCGAGTGTACGATCGATCTCGTCAGCGCGGGTATGGAAGACGTCTTTCTGGAACTCGCCGGAGGAACTCTCGATGCAGCGGGGGAATTACGATGAACCGCCTCGTCAGGTTGACTACGACGCTGTTGCGTGACTGGCTACGCAACCGCGAGGCGGTCTTTTTCGCCGCCCTCTTTCCGTTGCTGTTGCTGTTGATCTTTAGTCTGGTGTTCGCCGGCGGCCCGACTGAATTCGAGGTCGCCGTCCAGAACAACGATCTAGAACAGGCCGATGCCGGCCCAGGCGGTGAGCCGACCGAGCTCTCCGAGGAACTCGTCACTGCGCTGGAACGGACTGACGTGATCACCGTCGAACGCGTCGATCCGAAAACGAATCTCACGGATACGACACAACTCGAGAAGGCGACCGGCCACAAGCGTGTGCTTGTCATTCCGGAAGGATTCGACGAACGGGTGCGAGCCGAGAGCGGTCGCGTTCGAATGACTGTCATTCGGGACACGATCAACCAAACAGGCGCGGAGATCTCTTCCTCGGATCGGGACGCCATTGAGCGCGGGCTTACGGCACTTGCGGACGACCAGCCAACCGACGCCAACGGTAGCCCCGCCACGGTCACACTTCTTACGACGCCGGACGATGACGCCGCCGGGCCGGTCACGAGCATCCTCAACAGCGTCGTCGGGACGTTCAACGACCGCTCGATCGGCGTCGAGGAACCGACTGCCGTGCTAGCCACCGAACAGCGGGGCAACGCAAGCTTCTCGGCTCCAGATTACTTCCTGCCGGCGTTCATCGTCGCAATGATTCTCATCAACGGCGTGATGACGGTGCCGTCGGCTGTCGCGAAGTTCAAACGCGACGGGACGCTCAAGCGTCTTGCCGCGACCCCGCTTCGGCGACACGAGTGGGTGCTGGCGAACGTCGCCCAACAGTCAATCCTGGCCGTAGCACTCACTGGCGTGATGATCGTCGTGGCCTGGGCTGTCTTCGGTGTGACGGCGATACCCGGACCGCTTGCGATTGCGCTTATCGTGCTCGGTGCGGTCGCGTTCACGGCGCTTGGTATGATCGTCGGAAGCGTCATCCGGGATCCGGGTTCGGCTATCAGCTTGGGCGGTGGCATCGCGTTGCCCGTGATGTTCATCTCAGGCATCTTCTGGGAACTAGACGTGATGCCTTCGACGATCCAACGCGTCGCAGAGTTCAGTCCGGTGACACACTACCATCGCAGTCTCCGTCAACTACTGATCCTCAACTCGACTGACGGGGTTTTCCTGACGTTCGGTATGCTCGGCGCGCTTGCAGTCGCCTTTCTGCTCGGCGCTATCAGACTCACGCAGTGGCAGGAGTTTGACTGACGCTCTCGCCCCATAGTGATTGCTGTAACGATTTACTACGTGTCGTGGGCCGTGCCGTCGTCCGTTCGGATTGGCCGCTCCGCGGAGACGAAGGATCTTACAGCATCGCCACCGAATTACCGGCCGATGTCTGTACCGACAGCGACGCTTCCGAACGGCGAACTGCCCGTCGTCGGCAAAGGGACCTACCGGCTCGACGGCGATACGGCTAAGACGGTCGTCTCGACGGCACTCGACACCGGCTATACCCATCTCGACACCGCCGAAGGCTATCATAACGAGGGCGAAATCGGCGACGTGCTCGCCGACCACGACCGCGAGGAGCTCTTCGTGACCTCGAAGGTACTGCCGAAGAACCTCGATTATGAGTCGGTGATCGACGCCTGTGAGTCGACGCTCGATCGCCTCGGCACGGACTACCTGGATCTGTACCTGATCCACTGGCCGAACCCGGCAATCTCGCTGCGGGAGACGCTGAACGCGATGGCGACGCTGCACGACCGCGGGCTCGTTCGCAACGTCGGCGTCTCGAACTTCAGCCGATATCAGCTCTCGGCGGCGCTGCACGTCTCGGAGGTCCCGATCGCGGTCAACCAGATCGAGTTCCATCCCTACCTCCAGCGACCCGAACTGGTCGAGTACTGTCAGGACAACGACGTCGTCGTCGAGGCCGCCGCACCGCTGGCTCGCACCGAGGTGCTCGACGATCCCGTGATTGAGGACATCGCCCGGAAACACGATCGCACGCCCGCGCAGGTCGTGCTCCGGTGGGCGATCGAGACGGACGTGGTCGTCCTGCCCCGGTCGACCTCCGAGGCACACATCCAGCAGAACTTCGAACTGTTCGACTGGGAACTCGATCGCAAGGATCGCCGGCGCATCGACGATCTCGATCGCGACGAGCCCGTCTACGACGACCGGGCCAAAAGCTGGGACGACGACGTCTGGGGCATCGCGGAGTAGTTCTTTAAGTACTTCTCGTCGCAATGGCTGATAGTGAGCCTTCTGGGGTGGCCGCTTTCCTAGCGCCGGCGCTTCGCTGTCCCGTTGTACTATCCACTCTCCGACGGCCTGTCGACTTCACATCCGAGCGGCAGTCGCCCGCGGCGGAACGCTCTTGAGCTGGCCGATCGAAGCCAGCGTTATGGCCGCCGCGGCGTCGCTGACAGAACCGCACGTGCTGGCCCACACGAAAAGCAACCTGTTTCCCGACGACGACAGCGAGAGCTACGTCGTCGCGGACACACAGTTCGCGCAGGACCGGTGGATTGAGGACCACCGGATCGCCGCCGGGGTCAAATCCCGACTCGCGCCGTTCAACCACGTTCGGGTCGGCTCAGGGTATCCCGATCTGGTCGGCGTCCGGAAACTGGAGGCGGAGTATCTGGCAGTCGAGCGACTCGGCGAGGAGCCGCCGCTGGTCGTCATCGAGGCGAAGGGCCGCGGTAGCGGGGGCGTCGACGTCGAGCGTGGCGTGATCCAGGCCTACGACCGACTCGGCGAGGCTAACGTCGCGTTCGTGAGCGCACCGGCCGAAGCGATCAGTGCGACCGATCGGACGCTCGCCCGCCAACTCAACGTCGGCGTGCTCGGCGTCGACGAGGGGGGTTCGATCACGGTGCTCGAACGGCCGCGAGTCGTCGGCAACCGGACGGCAAAAGAGGCCACTGCGATCCGGTTTCAGGCCAGCGCGCAGGGCGTCGTCGACCGCAACTTCAGTCTCAACCACCCGAAAAACTACCTCGCGGTCCCGCTTTCGATCGCTCACGACCGCGATCACCGCGAGTTGATCGAGACACACGTCGTCGGCGCGGTCGACGGCGCGATCGACGGCGCGGCGTTTCTGGGGTTGATCGAGGAACGCGGCCCGGACTACCGACTCACCTCCCTCGGCGAGGAGGTCGTCCGGTTCGGGCTCCGGGAGTACCCCGACCTGGACGCTGCGCTGGCCGCCTTCGAGCAGTGGCAGCGCTCGCGTAAGCGCTTTCTCGACGTCGCGCCGCGCTGGGGACAACTCGCCCGGCGGGTCGTCTTCGCGTATCCGGCGACGGAGTTGCTCGTCACGGAACTCCAGACGATGCACGACGACGGCCTCGCCAGTCCGTCGCTGGTCGAACTCGTCGAATGGCTCCACGGGCAGCATCCGACCTTCACCGTCGAGTTGTTCCTGCGTGGCGAGACGGACGTGCGCGAGCGTGCGCTGACCGACGACGGCCGGCTTCGCACGCCGGTGCTCGAAGAGGGGGCGAGCTACCACTCGCCGACGGTCTTCCAGCTGAAAGCGATGCTGTTCCACGCCGGTATCCTCACCGAACGCGGCAGCGAGCCCGCGAATCTCGATCCGCGGGCCGACGAGTGGGCACTCTGTGAGCCCCTTCCCAGAGGTCGATGACCCCTTTCCGCCTGGCCAGTCACTCCTCGAGTTGTCCTTGCCACTGCTTCACCTCCGATAGCAACTCAACCGGCGGCGTCTCCGCAATGTCGAGATCGGCCAGCGCCTGTAGCACGTCCTCGGCGTCGTCGCCGAACCGTTCGACGAGTTCGTCCCGCTGTTGCTTTTCCTCTGCACTGGGAGCTGATTCGTCGGCGGCGTGGCTCCCGGCCGTCGACTCGTTGCGAGCCTGTCCCCCACTACTCGCTTCGCCACCGTCCGCACTCGCTGGGCCGTCGACGAACTGCCCCGAGGAGAGATCGAAGACGGCCTGTGTCGTCCCGCCATCGCCGCCACGGACGTCGATCGCCTCGTCGTTGCGGAGCCGATCGAGCACCTCGCGCGAGCGGTCGACGACCGGTTCGGGTACGCCCGCGAGGTCGGCGACGTGAACGCCATAAGAGCGGTCGGCCGGTCCCTCGCGGACGGTCCGCAGGAACGTCACCTCTTCGCCGTCGCGGTCCGAATCCGGATCGCCGTCAACCGCCACGTGGACGTTCTGGACGGGGTCGAGTCGCTCACCCAGCTCCGTCAGTTCGTGGTAGTGGGTCGCAAACAGCGTCTTCGCGCCGACCTCGTTGACCAGGTACTCCGTGGCGGCCCAAGCGATCGAGATGCCGTCGAAGGTCGCCGTCCCGCGCCCGACCTCATCGAGAATGACCAGCGAGTCGTCGCTCGCGGAGTGCAGGATGTTCGAGAGTTCCTGCATTTCGACCATGAACGTCGAGCGGCCCTGCGCGAGTTCGTCCAGCGCGCCGACGCGAGTGTAGATGCCGTCGACGAGGCCGATCCGCGCTTCTCGAGCGGGTACGAAACTCCCAATTTGGGCGAGCAATGTGATCAGCGCAGTCTGGCGCATATACGTCGACTTCCCGCTCATATTCGGCCCGGTCACGACGAGGAACCGCCGGTCGCGGTCCATTCGGACGTCGTTGGGGACGAACTCGGTCGTCCGCTCGACGACGGGGTGGCGACCGGCCTCGATCGAGATCTCGTCGCCGTCGGTCAACTCGGGGCGGGTCCAGTCGGCCCGGACGGCGTGGGTCGCCAGCCCCGCGAGGGCGTCGACCTCAGCGAGCGTCCGGCCCACGTCCTGTAAGAGTTCGGCGCGTGTCGCCACCTTCTCGCGGAGCTCATCGAACAGCCGGCGTTCGAGGTCGTGACGCTGCTCCTCGATCCGGAGCAGCTCCCGCTCTTTCTCCTCGAGTTCGTCGATTGTGTACCGTTCGGAGTTCTTCAGCGCCTTGATCTGCTCGTAGCTGTCGGGCACCTGGTCGGTCTCGCTGTTGCCGACCTGGATGTAGTAGCCGTCGGTCTTGTTGCGCCCGACCGAGAGGTGGGTGATCCCGTGGCGTCGCTTCTCGCGTTTCGGGAGCGTCTCAAGCCAGTCCTGGATCTCCTCGTTGCGTTCGATCAACTCGTCCAGCTCCTCGTCGAAGCCCTCCCGAATCAGCCCGCCCTGGGTAACCGTCCCCGGCGGCTCATCGACCAGCCCGGCCGCGAGTGTCGACTGCAGATCGGCGGCGCGGTCGAGATCGACCCGTTCGAGCACCGCAGCGAGTGGTGAGTCCGCCAGTCGATCGGTATCGGCGACGATCTCTTGGGCCGTCGGGAGCAGGGCAAGCGTCTCGCGGGCGGCGACCAGATCCTGCGCGTCCGCACTCCCGGAGGCGGCCTTGCTCGCCAGCCGTTCGAGATCGTAGGCGTCACCGAGTACCTCCCGCAGTCGGTCGCGAGCGAGCGCGGCCTCGGTCAGTGCGGCCACTGCGGACTGGCGGCGCTGTAGCTCCGCGCGGTCACGACGCGGTCGCTGGAGCCAGCTTTGCAGCAGGCGCCCGCCGGCGCTGGTGACGGTGTGATCGATCGTCGCGAACAGCGATCCCGACCGATCGCCCTGCATCGTTTCTGTGAGTTCGAGGTTGCGCTGGGTCGTCGCGTCGAGTTCGACGTGATCGCCGTCGCCGTGGGCCTGCAGGCGCGTCATCGAGGCCAGCACGCCCTGGCCGGTCTCCTCGACGTAGTTCAACACGGCACCGGCCGCACGAACGGCCGCGTCGGTTTCGATCCCGACGCTGTCGAGTGCGCCCTCGCCGAACTGCTCGCGGACGCGGTGGCGCGCCCGTCCGGGAGCGAAGGCCTCGGCCGTGTGCAGCGTCAGGGCGGCGTCGGTCCTCCCTCGAAGGCGTTCCAGCAGGTCGTCGTTGTTGCGCACGTCAGGTCCGGGTAGGATCTCGACGGGATCGAACCGGTAGATCGTCGTCAGCAGCTCGTCGGCGTCGGCGGCGGTCGTGACGTGGAACCGGCCGGTCGTCACGTCCGCGAATGCCAGGCCGTAGTCCTCGTCGTGGACGACCGTCAGCAGATACCGCGCGTCCGCGTCGGTCACCGCAAGCAGGGTCCCGGGTGAGACGACGCGGGTGATCTCGCGTTCGTGGCCGTCGCCCGCCTCGCGCTGGTCGGCGACGGCGACGCGATAGCCCCGTTCGACGAGTGACTTGAGATACGGCGTCAGCTCCTCAACCGGAACACCGGCCATCGGATACGAGGAGCCGTGGCTGGATTTCTGGCTCACCTTCAGATCGAGCTCGTCGGCGACCAGTTCGGCGTCGGAATCGAAAAACTCGTAGAAGTCGCCTACCTGCATCGCCAGTACGTCGGCGTCGGTCTCGGCTTTCAGATCGAAGAACTCGCCGACGATGCCGGTCGCCTCGGTCATACTCTCGGGTGAGAGCGGTATCGGTTAAAACACTGCGGGTCACTCCGCATCGTCGTGAACTTCGACCTCGAAATCATCGAGCGTGTTGCCTTGTCGGACGAGTTTCTCGGCGACGACGAACTGTTCCATTCGGTCGAGTCGTTCCCAGTCGAGATCATCAGGTGGGGATTCCTCGAACTCCTCGACTTTCGCGAGGACAGCGCCGTGGACGAACCGCGCGAACTCCCCACAGGACGGACAGGTGACCGAGAAATGCGAGACGTCGTACTCCCGGGTGAGCGTCTGCTCGAAACAGCTCGTGCAGTGGTATGTGACCGTCGGCACAGTATGACTGTCTGGGACGGAGACATATATCGTTGTTCTGGTGATCGGTGTCTCGCTCGACAGAAAACAGTGTTTTGACACACTACTTTTTTTGACACTGTGGTTCGACTGTCTAATTACGAGCAGTGATCGCGTCGATGCCGAGAGTACGGTGTCGGGGAACCAGGCGAATATCCCTGCCCGGATCCGACGTGAGTGGGGGATCGACGATGGGGATCAACTCCGCTGGCGGATCGAAGACGATGGGACTGTCCGCGTCCAGGTCGTCCAGCGCAAGCGCGGAACATTCGCTGATTTCGACGGATACAGTGGCGAGACGGAGACAGATGTGACTGCCGAACACGATCGGTGGGGCGT